>NZ_RAWT01000095.1:0-1598 GCF_003612005.1 Pyramidobacter sp. CG50-2 | reverse complement strand
GTATTTCTGTCGTGCAAACGTGCAGCTTGTTTCGTTCAGCTTGAGTTCTCGTTCGCTGATGGTGCTCCTTAGAAAGGAGGTGATCCAGCCGCACGTTCCCGTACGGCTACCTTGTTACGACTTCACCCTCCTCACCGGACACTCTTTAGGCGGATCCTTCCTTGCGGTTAGGCCTCCGGCTTGGAGAGCACCCGACTCGGATGGTGTGACGGGCGGTGTGTACAAGGCCCGGGAACGTATTCACCGCGGCTTGGCTGATCCGCGATTACTAGCGATTCCAACTTCATGCAGTCGAGTTGCAGACTGCAATCCGAACTGGGGATGGCTTTCTGGGATCTGCTTCACCTTCCGGTCTCGCTTCTCTCTGTACCATCCATTGTAGCATGTGTGTCGCCCTGGACATATGGGCCATGATGACTTGACGTCGTCCCCACCTTCCTCCATCTTGTCGATGGCAGTCTCGCCGGAGTGCTCAGCTTTACCTGGTAGCAACTGGCAATAGGGGTTGCGCTCGTTGCGGGACTTAACCCAACATCTCACGACACGAGCTGACGACAGCCATGCAGCACCTGTTCACGTTCCCTTCCTTGCGGAGGGGTCGATCCGCTTTCGCTTCTCTACCGCGTGTATGTCAAGTCCAGGTAAGGTTCTTCGGTTTGCATCGAATTAAACCACGTGCTCCACCGCTTGTGCGGGCCCCCGTCAATTCCTTTGAGTTTCAATCTTGCGACCGTACTCCCCAGGCGGTATGCTTATCGCGTTAACTTCGGCACGAAACTATCGCTAGTCTCACACCCAGCATACATCGTTTACTGCCAGGACTACCGGGGTATCTAATCCCGTTCGCTCCCCTGGCTTTCGCGCTTCAGCGTCAGTATGCAGCCAGCAAACCGCCTTCGCCACTGGTATTCTTCCTGATATCTACGCATTTCACCGCTACACCAGGAATTCTGTTTGCCTCTCTGCTTCTCAAGCTCTCCAGTTTCGTCTGCGAAAAAGGGTTAAGCCCTTCCATTTGACAGACGACTTGAAGCGCCGCCTACGCGCCCTTTACGCCCAGTAATTCCGGACAACGCTCGCTCCCTACGTATTACCGCGGCTGCTGGCACGTAGTTAGCCGGAGCTTCCTCGCAGGGTACCGTCACTTCCTTCTTCCCCTGCAACAGAGGTTTACAACCCGAAGGCTGTCTTCCCTCACGCGGCGTCGCTGGGTCAGGCTTCCGCCCATTGCCCAATATTCCCCACTGCTGCCTCCCGTAGGAGTCTGGACCGTCTCTCAGTTCCAATGTGGCCGGTCGACCTCTCAGTCCGGCTACCCGTCTTCGGTTTGGTGAGCTTTCACCTCACCAACTGCCTGATAGGACACAAGTCTCTCCAAAAGCGCATCTCTGCTTTTCACCTTCCGGCTTATGAGGTATTAGCTCCGGTTTCCCGAAGGTGTCCCTCTCTTTCGGACAAGTCCTTGTGCTTTACTCACCCGTCCGCTGCTCGAACGATTCAATTCAACATATGTCTCCTCAAATCATCCTCGCTCAACTTGCATGTGTTAAGCACGCCGCCAGCGTTCGTCCTGAGCCAGGATCAAACTCTCCGTTGAA
>NZ_RAWT01000107.1:0-672 GCF_003612005.1 Pyramidobacter sp. CG50-2 | reverse complement strand
TGGATCGTACAGGACTTGAACCTGTAACCCTCTGATTAAGAGTCAGATGCTCTGCCAGTTGAGCTAACGATCCATATGAATTGGGGTGGGTAAAGAGATTCGAACTCTCGACCTGAGGATCCACAATCCTCCGCTCTAACCAACTGAGCTACACCCACCATATTGCCTTGCGAACTGCGCGGATGAAAATGGCGCGCCGGACAGGATTCGAACCCGTGGCCCACGGCTTAGAAGGCCGTTGCTCTATCCAACTGAGCTACCGGCGCACGGTAATGGAGCGGAAAACGGGACTCGAACCCGCAACCCCCAGCTTGGAAGGCTAGTGCTCTACCAATTGAGCTATTTCCGCACAAACCTCATCCACTGGTCGGGGTGAAAGGATTCGAACCTTCGACCCCCTGCTCCCAAAGCAGGTGCGCTAACCAGACTGCGCTACACCCCGAATTGAGAGAATATGGTGGAGCTGAAGGGATTCGAACCCTCGACCTATTCGTTGCGAACGAATCGCGCTCCCAACTGCGCCACAGCCCCTCAGAACCAACAGGTTGCATTCTAGACTCAAAGGCTGTTCTTGTCAAGGGGGGATTTTTGAGATTGTCGTTGTTCAGTGATAAAGTCCCCCATAACTGTTCCAAGAAAATGTCACTCTGAGATAATACCGTTCATGAAACA
>NZ_RAWT01000033.1:0-29999 GCF_003612005.1 Pyramidobacter sp. CG50-2 | reverse complement strand
ATAACGGCGCAGTGGACTTTTCGAACAACTCGGCCTCGGCGTCGGGCGGCATCGCCGCGGCGCTGGGCGGCGGCGCTCTCAGCGTGATGGGCGACGTCTTTGTCGCGGGCGACAAAGACGTCAGCGTCACGGGCAACTCCGCTTCGGCTCAGGTGGTCTCGCCGCTCAAAGCTTCCGTTGAGGCGCTGGACGCGGGCTCCGTCAAAGCCGACGCTATCGCTCTCGAAGGCTCGCTGGCCGTGGCCGGCGGCGGCGCGGCGGCGGCCATGATGGGACCGACGGCAATCGTCAGCAATAACGGCGCAGTGGACTTTTCGAACAACTCGGCCTCGGCGTCGGGCGGCATCGCCGCGGCGCTGGGCGGCGGCGCTCTCAGCGTGATGAGCAACGTCTCCGTTGCGGGCGACAAAGACGTCAGCGTCACGGGCAACTCCGCTTCGGCGCAGGTCGCCTCGCCGCTCAAAGCTTCCGTTGAGGCGCTGGACGCGGGCTCCGTCAAAGCCGACGCTATCGCTCTCGAAGGCTCGCTGGCGCTTGCCGGCGGCGGCGCTTTGGCAGCCGGCGACGGAAAGGCGCACGTGTGGAGCAATAACGGCGCGGTGGACTTTTCGAACAACTCCGCCTCGGCGTCGGGCGGCATCGCCGCGGCGCTGGGCGGCGGCGCTCTCAGCGTGATGAGCGACGTCTCCGTTGCGGGCGACAAAGACGTCGGCGTCACGGGCAACTCCGCTTCGGCGCAGGTCGCCTCGCCGCTCAAGGCGTCTGTCGAAAAACTCGAGGTAACGGGCGTCGCCACGGTTGAAAACGTCGCTCTCGAAGGCTCGCTGGCGCTTGCCGGCGGCGGCGCGGCGGCGGCCATGACGGGACCGGCGGAAATCGTCAGCAACAGCGGCGCGGTGGACTTTTCGAACAACTCGGCTACGGCGTCGGGCGGCATCGCCGCAGCGCTGGGCGGCGGAGCCCTCAGCGTGATGGGGAACGTCGATTTCGACGGCGATCAGGGCGTCGCTCTCGCGGGCAACTCGGCCTCGGCCCAGGTAAACAGCCCGCTGAGTCTGAAAGTCGGGGCCGTGGCGCTGCCGGGACCGAAAAAGATCCTCGACGGCGTTTCCCTCGAAGGTTCTTTGGCCATGGCGGCCGGCGGCGCGGCTTTCTCCGGCCGCTGGATCGAAGTAAAAGGCAACGACGGCGCTGTTCTGCTGTCGGGCAACTCGGCGGCGGCGTCGGGCGCGCTCGCTCTGGCGGCCGGCGGCGGTCTGGCCTCGATCAGTGACATCGAGATCACCGGTAAATCCGCGGCGCTGAAGGGCAATTCGGCGTCGGCGGCGTCAAACGGAAACGTGGCGCTGACCGTCGAAGGGCTGGCGCTTGACGGCGTGTTGCCTCCGTTCCCCGAACTGAAGCTGCAAAAAGGCGCGCTGCGCCTGCCCCTGGCGGCGGCGGTTGGCGGCGCGGGAGCGTCCGTCAGCTATATCGACGTCACCGCCGACGAGACGGTCGAACTGTCGGGCAATACGGCTGCGGCGTCCGGCGGCATCGCCGGAGCGCTGGGCGGCGGATTGGCCGGCTTCGGCGGCGTGAAACTGACGGGGCCGAAGGGCGTTTCCGTCACGGGCAACGCCGCACAGGCGACGGCGGCGAACTTCGAGCTGCTGGGGCTGGAGGGCGTCTCCGTCGTTTACGACGACGACGCCGACCCGGCGACGCCGAACTACAAACAGTCGCTCGATTCCCTGTCGCTGCAGGGTTCCCTCGCCGCGGCGCTGGGCGGCGGCGTGCTCGGCGTCGGCACGGATCTTGACGCGGGGAGCGAAACGCTCGCCCTGAACGGCAACGCGGCGTCGGCTTCCGGCGGTCTCGCGGCGGCGGCCGGCGGCGGTTTCGCCGATTTCGACGGCGCGACGCTGAAGGGAAAAACCGTCGAGATGAAGGACAACGCCGTTTCCGCGACGGCGGAAGGCGGTTTGTCGCTCGAGGCGAAGGGCCTGTCGCTCGACCTCGGCTTCGCCGCTCCCGGCGCGAAAGCTTCGCTCGGCGCCTTCGCGCTGAAGCTGCCCGTGGCGGCGGCGATCGGCGGCGCGGGCGCGGGCATCGTCGGCATCGAAGCCAATGCCGACGAGACGATCGACTTGTCGGGCAACACGGCGGCGGCTTCCGGCGGCATCGCCGCGGCGCTGGGCGGCGGCCTGGCCGGCCTTGGCGGCATCGAACTGATCGCGCCGCAGGGCGTTTCGGTCGCGAACAACACGGCCTTTGCCAAGGCCGCGGGCGGCGCGGAGCTGAACGTTG
This sequence comes from Pyramidobacter sp. CG50-2, assembly GCF_003612005.1. NCBI lineage: Bacteria > Thermotogati > Synergistota > Synergistia > Synergistales > Dethiosulfovibrionaceae > Pyramidobacter > Pyramidobacter sp. CG50-2. The sequence goes on along the minus strand of NZ_RAWT01000033.1, from coordinate 27,710 downwards.
AAGGGCTCGAACTCAATCTGCCGGGCGTCCTGCCTCTGCCCGTTTCGCTCGGCAAACTGGAAGGGCGCGCCCCGATCGCGGCGGCGTTCGGCGGCGCGATCGCCGGAGACGGCCGGATCGAGACCGAGAAGCTCGTCGTATCGGACAACGCCGCGCTGGCGCAGGGCGGCCTGGCCGCGGCCATCGGCGGCGCGGGGATGATGACCGTCGCCGACCCCGGCACGGGCAATCCTGTGTCGGCGCAGTTCCGCAACAACCGCGCCGAGGCGCTGGGCGGCGAGAAACTCTCGCTCAGCGTCGCGGGGCTGAAGCTGGGCGGCATGCCGCCGCTCGGCGAAGGGACGACGAGTTTGAGCGGCTCGGTCGCCGCGGCGATCGGCGGCGCGGGAATCGTCACCGCCGATGCGCTTCCCAACGGCGGCTCGGTCCTGTTCGCGGACAACCGGGCGTCGGCCGACGGCTCGCTGGCGGCGGCGCTGGGCGGCGCGACGGCGGACTTCTCCACGGACAATACGAACTATCCCGACGAGGTCGCTTTCACCCGCAACCGGGCGCTGGCCCGCAACAGCACGGGCATCCCGCTGAGCATCGAGGGCGACGCGCTCAAGGAGCTGGCCGTGAACCTGGTCGGTTCGCTCGACCCGGCCAACGAGGAAGGGCTCAAGGCGCTGGCGAACGCGGCGCTGAGCGCGCGCTCCATCGCCTTCGCGGCGGGCGGCGCGGCGTTCATGCCCGATGACATTTTTGCCGGGCGCGAGGTCAACTTCGTCGCCAACGAAGCGGCCGCCGAGGGCGACCTGGGCGTGGCGCTGGGCGGCGCGGTGGCGGGCTTCGGCAACGTTGACATCGAGTCGGACGGCAACGTCACCTTCGCCGGCAACAAGGTTTCCGGCAGCACGCTGGCGCTGGGCGGCGCGGTCTACACGTTCGGCAATCTGAATCTGATCGCCCCGCAGGGGCGCGTCGCCTTCATGAGCGCCGGCGACGACGCGGTCTTCCGCGGCACGCTGACGATCGAGAGCGAAACGCTGCTGGGCGTCAAAGGCGCAGAACTCGTCGACCAGAAGCTGGCGCTGAGCGAGGCGGGCGTTCCCGACGCCGTCGCCAAGATCTTCACTCCGGCGGGCGGCGCGGCCGACCTGACGGCGGTCGAAGCGTTCGTCGGCGAGAAGGGCGAGCCGGGCGGACTGTTCCGCATCGCCGCCGATACGGTCGACCTGAAAAACGATTCCGAAGCGATGGTCCTCGGCGCTTCCGGCGACGGCAAACATTACTTCATGACCGTGGAAAGCCCGGCCATCACCGGCGGCGGCGCCTTCAAGGCGACGAAATACCGCAACGCCTCCGTCGGCTTCGACGTGGACGGCGACGCGCGGCACTACTACCTCGACGTGAAGGACAGCAAGGATCTGGTCTGGAACGGCACGACCAACGCCGATTGGGACATCGACGCAACGCAAAACTGGAAAGACGGCAACGGCGCCGCCGAGAAATTCTTTAACGCCGACCGCGTCGCCTTTGACGATACGGCGAAAGAATACGTCGTGGACGTGGTCGATCCCGTGGTGTTGCCCGGCGCGATGACCGTGGCGGGGGCAAAGGATTACGCCTTCGTCTCGACGGCGGGCGCGCCGCATCTGATCGGCACGCCGGCGCTGGCGCTGACGGGATCGGGCAAGACGGCCTTCGCCAATCTCGACGTGGCGGTGACGGAGTCCTTCACGGCCGGCGCGGCTTCGCAGCTGGTCGCCGACGGGACGCGGACGGCCGGCGGCATGGCCGTCGTGCGCGGCACGGGAAGCGCGGCGCTGAACGTCGAAAAGGGCGCGGCGCTGATGGTGCAGAAGGCGGAGCTGAACATCCCCTACCGCATCGTCGACGGCTTCGCCGGCTACGGCCCCGTCATGAACTGGCACACGCAGCCCTACGCGGGCGCGATCTTCGACGAGGCGGCGCTCGCCTACGCGCCCGAAGGCGCGTGGGATCCGATCACGGAAGGCTACGTGACGCTGTGGGACGAGGGAACGGTGACGTTCACCGACCGCTTCCGCATGGAATCCGATCCGGCCGCGCTGCTGTCGCTGGCCAACACGGCGCTGACGCTCTCGCGTTCCTTCGCGGGCACGCTCAACGCGCGCGCTTCCAGCCGCCAGAACGCCACCGGCGACCTGAGCAGTCTCGGGCGCATGAACTTCGTGCCTGACGCCGGCGCTCCCGCGGCCGACAAGGGCGTGTGGGGCTCGATCTGGTACGGGCACAGCGACGTGGACGGCATGACCGTGGCCGGCGCCAAGGGCGTCTTCGAGCAGGACAGCACCACCAAGTCCTACGGGGCCACGATCGGCGGCGACTTCACGCGCCGCGGCTTCACCACGGGTCTGGCCGTGCAGCTGGGCAAGTACGACATCGACGGCGCGTACGGCTCCGACGCCGACGGCAAGTTCATCGGCGTGGGCCTGTACGGCGGCTTCAAACGCGGAGCCTGGGAGTTCACGGGCGACCTCGGCTACAACTGGTTCGACACGGACGTGACGGCGAATCTGTCGGGCGGCTCGTTCAGCGCCGACGGCGTCAAGGGACACGTAGCGACGGCGGGCGTACGCGCCAACTGGCATCTGCCGGCCCGCGGCGCCATGCAGGTGACGCCGTTCCTCGGCCTGCGCTTCAGCCGCTACGACCAGGACGCTTACGACATGAAGGGCAGCTTCATCGAGCAGAAAATCCGCTCCGAAGACTCCTCCGTCGACCAGTGGACGCTGCCTCTGGGCGTGCGCTTCGACTGGAACCTGAAGAACCGCGGCGACTGGGAGCTGAAACCGTCGCTGGAGATCGCCTACGTGCGCGCCTTCGGCGACACGGACATCGATTCCCGCCTGCGCTTCCTCGGCAGCGGCGCAACGCTGCCGGCCATGGACTTCACCGCGGCGGTGACGGACGAGAACAGCTTCCGCACGGCGCTGCAGCTGGAAGGCAAACGCAAGAACATGACGCTGGGGCTGAACCTGTCGGGACAGTTCTCGAGCAACCAGAAGGATCTCGGCGTCGGCGCCACGGTGCGCTGGGACTTCTAGCGAGCGACGCGAAATCGCAAAGACGTCGCAACACAACAAAAGGAGGATCGCCGGAAATCGGCGATCCTCCTTTTTCCCATACAAACCAAACCACGACGCCGCAACGATCCGCGGAAAATGTTCCACGTGGAACATCGAAAAACGCCGCGCGAACACGACGACGCGGAGAAACCCGCGGACACGGTATTTCCATGAAACCGTTTTTTCGTTTTTCTCCGCTTCGCAGCGCCCTTATGTTCGGCCTTTTAATTAAGAAGTAGTATTACTCGACGGCGGCGATGACTTCGATCTCCACTTTCAGGCCGGCGTTCAGCGCGCCGACGGGGACGATCGAGCGGGCCGGGTGACGGGCGCCGAAGAACTCGGCGTAGCACTGGTTCACCGCGGCCCAGTCGTCTTCGCCGCCGACGAAGGCGGTGGTCTTCAGCACCTTGTCGCGCGAGGAACCGCACTCTCTGAGGATGAGGTCGACGTTGTTCAGCGCGCGCATGGTTTCATCTTTTATGGATCCGGGTCGGTTCTCGCCCGTTTCCGGATCCTTGGAGAGCTGGCCGGAGATGAAGATCAGTCCGTCGTGGATCAGCGCCAGCGCGTAATGCCCGCGGGGTTTCAGGCCTTTGACCTGCATGATTTCTTTCATCGAACGCACGCTCCTTTTATTTTTTGCCCGCGGCGGGCTTTTTCACCCGGACGGTGACGGTCGCACCGCCGCGCTTCAGGTCGAGGATGGCCGTCAGGCCGCCGGCGACGCGCTTTTCGATGGTTTCGCGGGCTTTCGCCGCGCCCGTGTCGCCGAACTTGACCAGATTGAGCTCGACGATCACGTCGCCGGGCTTCACGCCCGCAAGATCGGCCGGCGAACCGGGCGCGACCGACGCGACGCGGCCGGCGTCGTTGAATTCCATGCCGCTGGACGGTACGGCGGGGGCATTTTCGCGCGCCCTTTTCTCCTCGGGGGAGACCCAGCGCCGCGTCGAGGCTTCCACTTCTTCGCGCGTCCGGCCGGGCTGGACGCCGCTCACTCCGAAGAATCGTTCGAGCCGCGCCGTCTGAGCGGGGATGTAGTCGTTGCTCAGCTCGGCGTGCCAGCGTTCGCCGTTGGGGCGCTCCATCTCGACGGTGAAGGGCTTGCCGTAGTCGCTCCACTGGTATTTGCGGCCGAAATAATCGAGCGCCACGCTGTCGGCAGGGGTCTTATTGATGACGCGGATGCGGTCGCCTTCGCGGATGCCGGCGTTCCAGGCCGAGCTGCCTTCGAGCACGTCGAGCACGTACATGCGGCCGTTCCGCTCTTCGAGATCCATGCCCGAGCCCCAGCCGCCGGTGAAGAAGGCCTGGGCGTAGCGGGCGTAGGCGTGGAAATCGCCGCAGTCGCGCGATACGGTGCGTTCCCGGCGCCACATGCCGGGGTTGGCGACGAGGTCGGCGCGCATCGTCACGGTCAGGCCGCCGTCGCGGGAGGGACGGAAGCTGAACGTGGCCCGCTCTTCGGCGAAGTCGACGGGCTCGCGTTCCCAGCGGTCGGGAACGAGGGGGTCGCGCGAGGGGACGCGGTATTCCGGCATCAAATGTTCCACGCGGGACGCGGGGATCTCTTTCGCCAGCGCCAGCACGGCGTCGTTCTGCTCGATCACGTCCATGCGGGCGGAACCGTCGAACGTCGCCAGGATGAAGCGCTGCATCTGGGCGGCGTCGAAGCCGTAGACCGTGAGCGACTCGGACGCGGCCGCCGGCGCCGCGGCGCTCAGAAAAACGACCGCACAGGCCAGAAACTTTTTCATCAGCATGCCTCCTTGAAAGTCGTTGGGGGAATCTGGAGCTATTTTAAGGCAGAAACGCGGCAAAAGCCACCGCCGTTTGCGCGATCGTCCCGCGATCTTCGCAATAATTGACAATTCCGGGGGAGGCGCAGTATACTTAGCAACATCGAAAAGTATCCTGCCCACAGAGGCATGATGGAGCGTTCCTGATGATGAACGTCAGCTTTTTTGCAGCCGAATGCTATTACTTTTACTTTTTTGGAGCTTCCAGAAAAGTGATTTTGTGCTGCCAAAAAGCTGATCGGTAAAACGCAGTTTTTTTCGGAGAGTCATAAGGCCGTGCAGAATCGCTGCACGGCCTTGTTTTTTTCCGTCCGCGGAGGACGAGACGGTTTCGACGATTTCCTAAGGAGGCGTTTCACATGATCGCAGTCTTGAAGAACGGCACCACCCCGGAGCAGCGCGACAGTCTCTGCAAATGGTTCGAGGGCATGGGGCTCTCCTGCCACGTTTCGCAGGGCGAGTTCCACACCATCATCGGCCTCATCGGCGACGTCAGCAAGGTCGACATCGAGATGCTCGAGAGCCTGTCCATCGTCGAGCGCGTCACGCGCATCAGCGATCCGTTCAAAAAGGCGAACCGCAAGTTCCACGAGGAGCCGACCGTCGTCGACGTGAGCGGCGTCAAGATCGGCGGCGGCCATTTCCAGATCATCGCCGGCCCCTGCTCGGTGGAAAGCCGCGAGCAGATCGTTTCGATCGCCAAAGCCGTCAAGGCGTCGGGCGCGACGATGCTGCGCGGCGGCGCGTTCAAGCCGCGCACGTCGCCCTACGCGTTCCAGGGGCTGCGCGGCGAGGGGATCGGGCTGCTGCTCGAGGCCAAGAAGGAAACGGGGCTGCCGCTGGTCTCGGAGATCATGAACATCAACGATCTCGACCTGTTCGCCGAGGTGGACGTGCTTCAGGTGGGAGCGCGCAACATGCAGAACTTCGATCTGCTCAAGGAACTGGGGCATTGCCGCAAACCGATCCTGCTCAAGCGGGGGCTGGCCAACACGCTCAAGGAACTGCTGATGAGCGCGGAGTACATCATGGCCGGCGGCAACGAGAACGTCATTCTCTGCGAGCGCGGCATCCGCACGTTCGAGACCTACACGCGCAACACGCTCGATCTTTCCGCCGTGCCCGTGCTGCACGAGCTCACCCATCTGCCCGTGATCATCGACCCCAGCCATTCCACGGGCTACTCGCGCTACGTGGCGCCGATGTCCTACGCCGCCGCCGCGGCCGGCGCCGACGGGCTGATCATCGAGGTCCACAACGATCCCGCCCACGCGCTGTGCGACGGCGCCCAGTCGCTGACGCCCGAGCAGTTCGACGCGGCGGCGCGGAAGGTGCGCGCCGTGCGCGAGGCGCTGGCATGAAGACGATCGGCATCGTCGGGCTGGGATTGATCGGCGGTTCGTTCGCGCGCGCCTACAAGGCGGCCGACGAGACGTTTGCCGTCTACGCCGCCGATCGGGATCAGTCCACGCTGCAATTCGCCCGGCTGCTGGGGGCCATCGACGGCGAGCTGGACCGCGAGACGCTGGAGAAATGCGACGGCGTGCTGGTCTGCCTGCACACGGAACTTTCCTGCCAGTGGCTGGAGGCGAACGCGCCCTTCATTCCGGCGGCGGCGCTGGTGATGGACTGCTGCGGCATCAAGCGCCGCATTTGCGAAACCGGCTTTCGACTCGCCAGGCGGTACGGTTTCGAGTACGCCGGCGGGCACCCGATGGCGGGCACGCACCGCTGGGGTTTCAAAAACAGCCGCGCCGACATGTTCCGCGGCGCCAGTTTCGTCGTGGTGCCGCGCGTGTACGACGACGTCGCGCTGCTGGAGCGCGTCAGGAGTTTCGTGATGCCGGCGGGGTTCCAACGCCTCGCCGTGACGACGGCGGAGAATCACGACCGGCTGATCGCCTTCACGTCGCAGCTGGCGCACGTGGTCTCGAACGCCTACGTGAAGAGCCCGACGGCGCGCGAGCACCGCGGCTTCTCCGCCGGTTCCTACCGCGACCTGACCCGCGTGGCCTGGCTCAACCCGACGATGTGGACGGATCTGTTCCTCGAAAACCGCGATCATCTGCTCTCCGAGATCGACCAGATTCTCGGCGAATTGCGGCAGTACCGCGACGCCATCGCCGCCGGCGACGAAAAACGGCTCTGGCGGTTGCTCGAAGAGGGACGCCGGAGAAAGGAAGAGGTGGACGGATAAATGAACAGCGTCACAGTTTCCACGCCTTCGAAGAAGTACTACGTGCACACCGGCGCCGATCTGCTCGGCGCCGCCGGCGAGATCGCCGCGCCCCTGCGCGGCGCCGGTCAGGCGCTGATCGTCTCCGACGCCAACGTGGCGCCGCTTTACGCGCGGCGCGTCGCCGACTCGCTGGAACGCGCCGGCTTCCGGCCGACCCTGCACGTCGTTCCCGCCGGCGAGCGGAACAAGAACATGCGTTCGCTCCTCGACCTGCTCAACCGCATGGCCGCGCTGCGCATGATCCGCAGCGACACGCTCTTCGCCCTCGGCGGCGGGGTCGTCGGCGACCTGGGCGGGCTGGCGGCCTCGCTGTATATGCGCGGCATCGGCCTCGTACAACTGCCGACGTCGCTGCTGGCCGCGGTCGACTCATCGGTGGGCGGCAAGACGGCCATCGACCTCGAGACGGGCAAAAACCTGGTCGGCACGTTCTATCAGCCCGATCTGGTGCTCTACGACACGGAAACGCTGGCGACGCTGCCGAAAGAGCAGCTGGCCAACGGCTTCGGCGAGATCGTCAAGACGGGCATGATCCGCGACGCCAAACTTTTCGGCGCGGCGTGCAAGCCCGACCTCGGCGCCGCCGAGATCGCCGGGATCGTGCACCGCTGCGTGGAGATCAAACGCGACGTGGTGCGCCGCGACGAGAAGGAGACGGGGCTGCGCCAGATCCTCAACTTCGGGCACACGTTCGGTCACGCCGTGGAAAAATGCAGCGGCTTTTCGATCCCGCACGGTTTTTGCGTCGCCATCGGCATGATGATCATCACCGCCGCCAGCGCCAAACGCGGCATCTGCGCGCCGGAGACGCTCGTCCAGCTGTCCGGCGCCCTGCGGCGGCGCGGCCTGCCGCAGACGACCCGGTTCGGAGCCGACGAACTTTTCGCGGGCATGCTCGCCGACAAAAAGCGCGCTTCCGACACGGTCACGCTCGTGCTTCCCCGCGGCATCGGCAGCGTGGAGCGGCGCAAGGTCATGCTCGAAGAGGCGCGAGAATTCCTCGAAGACGGGCTCGAAGCCCTGTCCGCGGACGAAACGGAGGGCGTCACGGCATGATCGTCACCATCACACCCCGCAAACTGAGCGGCACGATCGCCGCCATCCCTTCGAAGTCGCACGTCCATCGTCTGCTGATCTGCGCCGCGCTGGGCGACCGGCCGGCGAAGCTGCCCTGCCGCGTCGTCTCGCAGGACATCGAGGCCACGGTGCGCTGCCTGAAAGCGCTGGGAGCCGGGATCGCCTTCGACGGCAGCGCCATCGCCGTCACGCCGCTGGACCGGAACGCGGGCGGCGCGGTCGAACTCGACCCGGGGGAAAGCGGCTCCACGTACCGGTTCATGACGCCGCTGGCGGCCGCGCTGGGGCGAAAGGCGCGCTTCACGCTGCACGGCAAACTGCCGTCGCGGCCGATGGACGATCTGTGGAACGAAATGGAGCGGCACGGCGCCGTCATCACCGGCAAGGGAACGGCTCACCCCGTCGTCGAGGGGCGGCTGACGGCGGGCCGGTACCGTCTGCCCGGCACGGTGTCGTCGCAGTTTTTCACGGGACTGCTCTTTGCGCTGCCGCTGCTCGAAGGCAGCAGCCGCGTCCTCATCGCCGACCGGCTGGAATCGGCCGGTTACGTCGACATGACGCTGGCGGCGCTGGCGGCTTTCGGCATCACCGTCGGCCGTTCCGTCGGCGGCTTCTCCGTCTCCGGCGCGCAGCGATACGTCGCCCCCGCCAAGCTGAGAGCCGAAGGCGATTGGTCCAACGCGGCCTTTTGGCTTTGCGCCGGGGCGGCCGGCGCAAAGCTCGCCGTCACGGGGCTGGCGCTGCCGTCGCTGCAGGGCGACAGCGCCGTGGCGGAGTTCCTGCGGCGCATGGGGGCCGAGGTCTCGATCGCCGGCGATTCCATCGCGGCGGCGCCGGCGGAGCTGCGCGAAACATGCATCGACGCGAGCGACACGCCCGATCTGGTGCCCGCGCTGGCCGTCGCCGCGGCGGCGGTCAAGGGGCGCACGGCGATCGCGAACGTCGGGCGGTTGCGGCTCAAAGAGAGCGACCGCGTCGCCTCGGTCTGCGGCGCGCTGAACGCTCTGGGGGGACACGCGGTGCCCGACGGCAACTACATCCTCATCGACGGGTGCGGCTCGCTGCGCGGCGGCATCGTCGACGCGTGCGACGATCACCGCATCGCCATGCTGGGCGCGGCCGCCTCGGTGCTGTGTTCCGAGACGGTGACGATCACGGGCGCGGAAGCGGTGGACAAGTCCTATCCGGGCTTTTTCGGCGACTTCGCCGCGCTCGGCGGCGTCGTCAGAACGGAGGCATGATCATGAGTTCAAGCTGGGGGGAACGCATCCGCCTCTCCATCTTCGGGCAGTCCCATTCGGCCGCCGTCGGCGCCGTGATCGAGGGGCTGCCGGCCGGGTTCCGCGTGGACATGGAGCGGCTGGACGCCTTCATGAAACGCCGCGCGCCCGGCGGCCCGCTGGCGACGCCGCGCCGCGAGACCGACCGGATCGAGTTCCTTTCGGGTCTTGCCGGCGGGCGGCTGTGCGGCTCTCCGCTCTGCCTGATCATCCGCAACGCCGACGCGCGGCCCGGCGATTACTCCGAATTTCGGGACGTGCCGCGGCCGGGGCACGCCGACTACACGAGTGCCGTCAAGTACGGCGGCTTTCAGGACGCCTCGGGCGGCGGCCATTTTTCCGGCCGGCTCACGGCGCCGCTGACCGCGGCCGGCGGCGTTTGTCTGCAAATCCTCGAGGCGCGGGGGATCTTCGTCGGCGCGCATCTCAGGAGCGTCGGCGGCGTGGAGGATCGCGCTTTCGACGCCGTGTCCGTCTCCCGGTCCGATTTCGACGCGCGCCTTTTCTCGCCGCTGACGGTGCTCGACGCGGCCGCCGGGGCGCGCATGGCCGCGGCGATCGAGGCCGCCCGCGCCGCGGGGGATTCGCTCGGCGGCGTGGTCGAATGCGCCGCCGTCGGCCTGCCGGCGGGGCTCGGCGAGCCGATGTTCGGCGGGCTCGAAGGCGGGATCGCCTCGCTGCTTTTCGGCATTCCCGCCGTCAAGGGCGTGGAATTCGGCAGCGGTTTCGCGGCCGCGGCCATGAGGGGCAGCGAGCACAACGACCCGTTCGTGTGCGAAGACGGCGCCGTACGCACGGCCACGAACCACGCCGGCGGCATTCTCGGCGGCATCTCCACGGGCATGCCGCTGATCTTCCGCGCCGCCTTCAAGCCGACGCCTTCCATCGCCCGCGCGCAGCGGACCCTCAACCTCAGGACCATGCAGCCCACGGAGCTGAGAGTCAAAGGCCGTCACGATCCCTGCGCGGCCGTGCGCGCCGTCCCCGTCGTCGAAGCGGCCGCCGCCGTCGCCCTCTGCGACGCCCTGCTTCCGGGAAATTACGAACCGCTCAAAGGAGCCGAATGAAAAATGGACATGAAAGATTTTCGCACCCAGATCGACGAGATCGACCGCGGTCTGGTCGACCTGATCACGCGGCGCTTCGCCGTCGTGCGCGACATCGCCGCCTACAAAGCCAAAAACAAGATCCCCATCTACGATCCCGCCCGCGAACGTCAGAAGCTCAACGATCTGGCCGGTTCGGTCGGGGAAGAGATGGCACCGTCCATGGACGCGCTGTTCTCGCTGATCTTCGACTTGAGTCGTTCCGAGCAGCACCGCATCATCGCCGGCGGTTCGCCGCTCAAGCGGCAGATCTTGCTGGCGCTGGCCAACACGCCGGCGCAGTTTCCCATCCGTTCTGCGGTCGCCTGTCAGGGCGCGGAGGGGGCCAATTCGCAGATGGCCTGCGAGCGCATTTTCCCCTCGGGCAGCATCATGTACTTTCAGTACTTCGAAAACGTCTTTTCCGCCGTCGAGCAGGGGCTGTGCCGCTACGGCGTGCTGCCCATCGAGAACAGCACGGCCGGCTCGGTGAACCGCATCTACGATCTGATGATGGAGCACAGCTGCTACATCGTGCGCAGCTGCCGCGTCAAGATCGACCACTGCCTGCTCGCCAATCCCGGAGTTTCCATCGGCGACATCAAAGAGATCATCTCTCACGAGCAGGCGCTGGCGCAGAGCCAGAGCTTTCTCAAATCGCTCGGCGTCAAGGCCACGCCCGTCAAGAACACGGCCGTCGCCGCGCAGATGGTGCGCGAGTCGGGGCGCAAGGATCTGGCGGCGCTGTCGTCGCGCGGCTGCGCCGAACTCTATGGCCTGGACTGCCTCAAGGCTTCCGTACAGGACGCGGGCAGCAACTTCACGCGCTTCATCTGCATCGCCAAAGATCTGGAAATTTATCCCGGCGCCAACCGCACCAGCCTGATGATGGTGCTGCCGCACAAGCGCGGCTCGCTGTCGCACGTGCTGTCCCGCTTCAAGGCGCTGGACATCAATCTGCTCAAGCTGGAGAGCCGGCCGCTGGCCAACAGCGATTTCGAATTCATGTTCTATTTCGACCTCGACTCCTCCGTCTATGACGATTCCTTCCTGCGCATCTTCGACGACCTGCAGGGCGCCGTCACCACGCTCAAATATCTGGGCAGCTACTCCGAGGTGGTGTAAATGGGGCGCTTCGGCCTGATCGGACGCGCGCTCGGCCACAGCTTCTCGCCCGCCATCCACGCCCTGATCGGCGATTACGAGTACAAGCTCTATCCCCTGGAGCCGGAAGAGCTGGACGGCTTTCTGCGCGCGAGCGACGGCGACGGTTTCAACGTCACCATTCCCTACAAGATCGACGCGATGAAAAGCTGCCGCGAGCTGTCGGAGCGCGCCCGCGCCGTCGGCTGCGTCAACACGCTGACGCGCCTGCCCGGCGGGGGATGGCGCGGCGACAACACGGACTGGGACGGTTTTCTGCATCTGCTCGGGGAAGACGCGGAACGTCTGCGCGGTCGCCCCGCGCTCGTGCTGGGCAGCGGCGGCGCTTCGCGCACCGTGCGCGCCGTGCTGGCAAGCTGCGGCATCCCCTTCGCCGTGATCTCGCGCTCGGGGAGCGACACCTACGCCACCCTCGAAAGGCACGCCGACGCCGAGCTGATCGTCAACGCGACGCCCGTGGGAATGTACCCGAAAAACGGCGCCTCCCCCGTGGATCTGCGGCTCTTTCCCAGATGCCGGCTCGTGCTCGACGTGATCTACAACCCGCTGCGCACGGCGCTGCTCCTTCAGGCCGAAGAACTCGGCCTCCCCGCGCGCGGCGGCCTGGCGATGCTGGCCGCCCAGGCCGTGCGCGCCGGCGAACTGTTCCTCGGCCGCGGACTGCCCGCGGCGCTGACGGACCGCATCGCCGCAGCCATCACCCGCCGTACCGGCAACGTCGCGCTCATCGGCATGCCCGGCTGCGGCAAGACCACGACGGCGCAGGTTCTCGGCCGGCTGACGGGGCGCCCCGTGCGCGACCTCGATCGGATCGTCGCCGAACGCGAGGGCTGCCCGATCGCGGAAATTTTCGCCCGCCGCGGCGAAGCCGCCTTCCGCAGGCTCGAGACCGAGGTGCTGGCCGACGTCTCCAAGGAGAGCGGCATCGTCATCGCCACCGGCGGCGGCGTGGTCACGCAGCCGCGCAACCGCCCGCTGCTCCGCCAGAACGGGATCTGCGTCTGGCTCGACCGCCCTGGCGAACTGCCCGTCGACGGAAGGCCCCTGTCGCAGTCCGTCGGCGTGGAAGAACTGCGCCGCCGGCGTCTGCCGCTGTACCGCGCCTGGGCCGACCTGACCGTTTCCGCGTCGTCGGCGCAGGACGCCGCCGCAAAAATCAAGGAGGCTTTGCAGCTATGAAGATCCTCGTCGTCAACGGCCCCAACATGAACATGCTCGGCGTGCGCGAGCCGGAGATCTACGGCCGCGCCACGCTGGCCGACCTGGAGAAAATGATCTGCGCGCACTGCGCCGCCGCCGGCGCGGACGTGGAATTCTTCCAAAGCAACCACGAAGGCGCGATCGTCGACCGCATCCAGGAAGCCTATGGGAAGGTCGACGGCATCGTCATCAATCCCGCCGCCTACACTCATACCAGCGTCGCCATTCCCGACGCGCTGCGCGCCGTGGACATCCCCGCCGTCGAAGTCCACGTCAGCGATATCCAGTCGCGCGAGGACTTCCGCCGCCATTCCTACACCCGCGAAGCCTGCGTCGCCCAGATCGCCGGGCGCGGCCTGAAAGGCTACCTCGACGCCGTCGACCTGCTGCTGAACCGGGATCGGGAATAGCGGGCGCCGCGACGACGCGGAGATGGCCCGCGCCTGTCGTGGAGATTATCGAGAAAAAATAATACTAATTCTTGATAGAAAGTATTAACATAGTTTTCCGGGGGCTGCGGGGGAGATTCACAAAGCGAGCCGCGCAGACCGCGTAGCGGTCGAGTATGTCCGAGCGACTGAACTCCCCCGCAGCACCCTTGCGTTCGGCCTTTTAATTAAGAAATAGTATAAAACGGAGCCAAGCTCCCACTCAAAGCGAACACGCGAAGAAATTTCGCGAGGCGCTTCCGAGGGGGAGCTTTTTTATCGGCACAAGAGCCATGGAGAAGAACGTTCCCATGACGCGAGGCGGATTGACAGCGTCCGATTGGAATGGTATAACTCAAAAAGTTAGTCTCAACTAATAAAAATTCGGGCGGAGACTGACTTTTATTTTCAACATCTGAATTAGAGAAATCTAACTTTTGAAAGAGAGATCTTCGGGGGCAAAAGAATGATCAAAATCGCGATTTACGGAAAGGGCGGCATCGGCAAATCGACGACGGCGTCCAACCTCTCGGCGGCGCTGAGCCGCCTCGGCCATAAAGTCATGCAGATCGGCTGCGATCCCAAGTCGGACTCCACCAAAACGCTCATGGGGGGCGTGCGGATCCCGACGGTGCTGGACCGCATCCGCGAAAAAGGCGCGACCGGCGTGACGCTGGAAGACATCGTTTTTACGGGCTTCGACGGCATCCTCTGCGTCGAAGCCGGCGGCCCCACGCCCGGCATCGGCTGCGCGGGGCGCGGCATCATCACCGCCTTCGAAAAGCTCGAGGAACTCGGCGCCTACGACGCATACCGGCCCGACGTCGTCTTTTACGACGTGCTCGGCGACGTGGTCTGCGGCGGTTTCGCGATGCCGATCCGCGGCGGCTACGCCGACCGCGTGCTGATCGTCACCTCGGGCGAGATGATGGCGCTCTACGCGGCTTCGAACATCGTGAGCGCCGTGAATAACTTCGGCAAGCGCGGCTACGCCGGCGTCGCCGGGCTGATCCTCAACTCGCGCAACGTGGCGGACGAACAGGCGCTCGTGGAAAAGGCCGCCTCGGAGATGGGGACGCGGGTGCTCTACACGGTGCCTCGCGACGGGGCCGTGCAGGCCGCCGAAGCGCAGGGCAAAACCGTCGTCGAAGCGCTGCCCGATTCGGCCATGGCGTCTCGCTACCGCGAGTTGGCGCAAAAAGTCATGGAGGTCTGCTCATGAGCTGCGGCGGCTGCGCTTCCTGCGGCAGCCCGTTTCGCGGCACGCTGACGTACACGTCGCCGGCTCACGGCAGCTGGGGCGTGGCGCGCATGGGGCAGCTGCTGCCCGAGAGCTATCAGCTTTTCGCCGGCCCGGCCGCCTGCGGCCGCCACGGCGCGCTGAGCGCCTGTCTGCAGGGGCGCAAGGACACCATCTCCTATCTCTATCTGAGCGAGGACGACATCGTCTCCGGCGGCTACGAACAGGCCATCGTCGACGGCGCGGAAGAGCTGCTGGCTTGGCTGGAAAAGCGCGGCCGCACGCCGCGGGTGATGATGATCTTCGTCACCTGCCTCGACGACCTGCTCGGCACCGACCACGAGGCGCTGGCGGCGGAACTGCACGCGCGCCATCCCGAAGTGCGCTTCATCGACTGTCACATGAACCCCATCACCACCGACACCAAGGTGCCGCCGGCCGTGAACATCCGCGACAAGATCTATTCCACGCTCGACGTGGCCGAGTGGAAAGACGGCGGCGTCAACCTGATCGGCAGCCTCGTGCCGCTGCTGAAGGACGGCGAGTATTACGATCTGCTGGCGCGCATGGGCGCGGTTCCCGCGCGGCAGATCACCGACTTTTCGACGTTCGGCGAGTTCCAGCAGATGGCGCGCAGCCGCCTGAACGTGGTTCTGGCGCCGCCGGGCGTTTACGCGGCGGAGCGGATGGAAAAGAAGCACGGCACGCCCTGGCTGCGGGCGCTGGTCAGCTACGACCCGCGCGAGGTGACGAAAACGTATCGCGCTCTGGCGGCGGCGCTCGGCGCGGATTGTCCCGACCTTTCGGGTTACGAGGCGGCGTGCGAAGAGGATTTCGCGCGCACGCGCGAAGTTCTGGCCGGACAGCCCGTCGTCCTCGACGGCGACGCCGTGACGCGGCCGTTCGATCTCGCCAGGGCGCTGCTGGAACGCGGCTTCTGCGTGAAGCGCCTGATCGTGCAGGACGTCGTCGGCCCCGACGCGGAAAATTACCGCTGGTTGCGCGAACGCTGCGCCGCAGTCGAGATCATGCAGCCGCAGGATCCGCAGCGCGCGCTTTTCCGCGACCGCCTGCCCGGAAGCCTCTGCATCGGCTACAACAGCGGCTACATCACCGGCTCGCGGCACGTGGCCCCCGCCGACGCGCAGCAGGGTCACTGGGGCTATCGCGGCATCGCGGCGATGCTGGAGATGATCCGCGCCGCGGCCGCCGCGGAGAGCGACCTGAAAGACATGGTGAAGAAAGCGGGGCTGGTGCTGTGAGCAAACTGTGGATCACGCTGCCGGCCTACGCCGGCGATTATTCGGGCGTCTGCTCCGCCATGTACGAGCTGGGCGGCCTCGCCGTCATTCACGACGCCTCGGGCTGCACGGGCAACTACACGGGCTACGACGAGCCGCGCTGGTACGACGCGCCGGCGCGGACGTTCTGTTCGGGACTGCGCGAGATCGACGCCGTGCTGGGCGACGACGACAAGCTCGTCGACCGCGTCGTCGCGGCCTGCGAGGAACTCCGTCCCACGATGGTCGCCGTGATCGGCAGCCCCGTGCCGATGGTGATCGGCACGGACTTCAAGGGCATCGCCGCGGAGCTGGAAAACCGCACCGGCCTGCCCTGTTTCGGTTTCCCGACCAACGGCATCGTCCGCTACGGCGCGGGTATCGGCGCCGCGCAGACCGCGCTGATCGAGCGCTTCGCGAAGGAAACGAAAGAGAAGATCCCCCGCAGCGTCAACAT
Organism: Pyramidobacter sp. CG50-2; assembly: GCF_003612005.1. Lineage (NCBI taxonomy): Bacteria > Thermotogati > Synergistota > Synergistia > Synergistales > Dethiosulfovibrionaceae > Pyramidobacter > Pyramidobacter sp. CG50-2. Next base: position 11,366 of record NZ_RAWT01000033.1, on the reverse strand, counting down.
CCTCGGCATGACGCCGCTGGACTTTGCCGACAACGGCAACGCCGCCGAACTGGCCGCGTTACTCGAAGGGCATGGGCTGAAAGTGAACGGCCGCCTGATGATGGGCGTTTCGCTCGAACAAATCGAACGCCTCGGCGAAGCCGCGCTCAACCTCGCCGTCACGCAGTCGGGGATGGACGCGGCGGAACTGCTGCGCCGCCGTTACGGCGCCCCGTGGGTCGCGGCGCTGCCGCTGTGCGGCGGCGAGACGGCGCTGGAACTGATCGAACGGACGCTGGCCGACGGCCAATGCCGCGCGCAAAACGCGCCCAGCCGCGACGGCGGCGTGCTGATCGTCGGCGAACAGGCGTGCGCCGCCGCGCTGCGCGCGGAGCTCCTCGCCCGTTCGCCCGGCCTGCCCGTGACGGTCGGCACGATGCTGGGGCTGGACCGCCGCCTCGCTTCGCCCGGCGATCTGGACGTCGCCGACGAAACGGCGCTGCGCGGGCTGGTCGAGTCGGGGCGCTTCCGCACGATCGTCGGCGATCCGCTGTTCGCCGGGCTGATCCCGCCGGACAGCGGCGTCGAACTCGTCGGACTGCCTCATCCGGCGCTGTCGAGCAAACTCTATTGGGATCACGCGCCCCATTGGCTGGGCGCCGAAATGGACCGCCTCGTCGAGGCGATTCTATCGAAGAGTAAAGGAGCGTAAAAGACATGAAACGATTTTTCGCGAGTTTTCTGGCCGCGGCGCTTTGCAGCGCGGCTCTGGCGGGCGCGGCTGCGGCCGCGGAGCGGGAGACGATCACGCTGGTGGACGACCGCGGCGTCGAAGTGACGTTCCCGAAAAATCCCCAGCGCATCGTGATCTCCTCGATCCTGCCGCTGACCAGCGTCTACTGCCTGTATCGCGGCGGCGTGCAGAATCTCGTGGGCATCCCCGCGGCGGCCATGAGCGCGGCGCGCCATTCCTATCTGGCCAAGGTCTACCCCGACATCCTCACGCTGGAATGCGATTTCGCCAAAGGCGGCAAGGTGAACGTCGAAGAAGTGATGAAGCTGCATCCCGACGTGGTCTTCTACCGCGCCAACGAGGTCGCCGAGGGCGACATGTACCGCAAGGCCGGGCTGCCCGCGGTGGCGTTCAGCACCAGCAAGCACGGCGTCGACACCATCGCCACGTTCGCCGGCTGGATCGAGCGGCTCGACCAGATCTTCGGCGGCGGCGGACAGACCAACGGCATCGCCGAATACGGCCGCGAGACGCTGGAAAAACTGCGCGTCCGCACCGCGTCGCTCAAGCCCGAACAGCGTCCGCGCGCGATCGTTTTCTCCGGGTTCCGCGACGGCCAGCTGGCGGCGGCCGGCGGCACGATCTTCGCCGAGTTCTACATCAACGAGGGCGGCGGCGTCAACGTCGCTTCGGCGCTGAACGGCTCGAAGACGGTCAACCTCGAACAGGTCTACGCCTGGGATCCCGAGGTGATCTTCATCAACAACTTCTGCCCCTACGTGCCCGAGGACTTCTACGCCAACGCCATCAAGGGCTACGACTGGAGCAGCGTTTCCGCCGTCAAGAACAGGCGCGTCTACAAGTTCCCGCTCGGCATGTACCGCTGGTACCCGCCCGCGGGCGACGCGCCGCTCAGCCTGCTGTGGGCGGCCAAATGCCTGCAGCCGGAACTGTTCGGCGACGTGGACATGGCGCAGGCGATGAAGGACTATTACCGCCGCTTCTACGGCTACGATCTGAGCGACGGAGACGTGGAATACATCTGCGCCCCGCCGCGCGAAGCGGCCGTCTATTAGGCGTTTTCGCGGCGCGGCCGCGTAAATTCGATTTCGTTCATATCTAAAGGAGAATCGCGATGAAGCGGACAAATTTTCTTTCGTTCCTGCTGATCGGAGCGCTTTTTTTCGCCGCTCCCGGCTGGGGAAAAAGCGGGGTTGTCGACGATACGGGGGCCGAGGCGACGGTTCCGAAAAATCCCGAGCGCGTGGTGATCTCTTCGATCATGCCGCTGACCAGCATTTACTGCCTCTACCGCGGCGGCGCGCAGGGGCTCGTTGGCATCCCGCGGCGGCCATGAGCGCGGCGGAACATTCCTACCTGGCGAAGATGTATCCCGACATCCTCAAGCTGAAGTGCGACTTCGCCACAGGCGGCAAGATCAACATCGAGGAGATCATCAAGATGGCCCCCGACGTGGTGTTCTACCGCGCCAGCGAGAAGGCCGAGGGCGAGATGTACCGGCGCGCCGGCATCCCCGCCGTGGGCTTCAAACCCGGCAAGTACGGCGGCGATCCCGTGGGCACGTTCGCCGACTGGGCGGACTATCTTGGCAAGATCTTCGGCTCCGGCGACAAGACCGACGGCGTGGCGGACTTCGGCCGCGAGACGCTGAAGATGATCCAGGAACGCACAGCGAACGCAGCCGAAAAACCGCGCGCGCTGATGTTCGCCGGATTCAGCGGCGGCCAGCTGGTGGTCGCCGGTTCAGGCGATTACGCTTCCTTCTACCTCAAACACGCCGGCGGCGTCAACGCGGCCGCGGAACTGAAAGGCTGGAAGACGGTCAACCTCGAGCAGATCTACAGCTGGGATCCCGAGGTGATCTTCATCAACAACTTCTGCCCCTACGTGCCCGAGGACTTCTACGACAACGCCATCGAGGGCTACGACTGGAGCAACGTCGCCGCCGTCAAAAACAGGCGCGTCCACAAGTTCCCGCTCGGCGTCTACCGCTGGTACCCGCCCTCCGGCGACACGCCGCTGAGCCTGGTCTGGGTGGCGCAGCGCGTGCATCCCGAGCTGTTCGGCGACGTCGACCTGGACGCGATGATGAAGGATTACTACCGCCGCTTTTACGGTTACGAGCTGACCGGCGAGGATCTGAAAGCCATTTATAACCCGCCCCGCGAGGCCGCGATCTTCTGATGGCCGGTCAATCACGTCGCTTCGGCGCGCTGCTGCTCTGGGCCGTTCCCGTGCTGGCGGCGCTGCTCTGCCTCGGCTTCGGCCGTTACGCGCTGAGCACGGGCGACACGCTGCGCGTGCTGCTGTCGCCGCTGACCGGAGCGGAGATCGCGCCCATGGAGCGGTCGGTCGTCTTCGGCGTACGCCTGCCCCGCGTGCTCACGGCGCTGTGCTGCGGCGCGGCGCTGGCGCTCTCGGGGGCGGCCTTTCAAAGCCTGTTCAACAATCCGCTGGCGACGCCCGACACGCTGGGCGTTTCCAGCGGCGCTTCGTGCGGCGCCGTCGCGGCCCTGATGTTCCGGCTCGACATGGTCTCCGTGCAGCTTTTCGCGCTCTGTTTCGGCCTCGGCGCCGTGGCGCTGACGTGGAGCATCTCCAAGGTGCGCGGCAAGAACTCGATCATCATGATCGTGCTGTCGGGCCTGGTCATCGGCGCGCTGTTCGAGGCGGCCGTGTCGCTGCTCAAGTACGTGGCCGATCCGGAAGAAGTGCTGCCGACAATCACCTACTGGCTGATGGGCAGCCTTTCGGCCGCCAATTACTCGACGCTGCTGATCGGTCTGCCGATGATCGCCGCGGGCGCGCTCACGATCTACCTGCTGCGCTGGCGGCTCAACATCCTCGCCCTCAGCGAGGACGAGGCCCGCTCCATGGGGGTCAACCTGCGCGCCATGCGCCTGGCGGTGATTTTGGCGGCCACGGCGATGACGGCGTCCTGCGTGTCGATGTGCGGCAAGATCGGCTGGATCGGCCTGCTGATCCCCCACATCGCGCGCATGCTCCGCGGCGGCAACAACCAGCGCATCGTCCCCGCCTGCGTCTCGCTCGGCGCAGTCTTCACGCTCGTCATCGACACCTGCTCGCGCAGCCTCACCGCCGCCGAGATCCCCGTGTCGATCCTCACGGCGCTCGTGGGCGCGCCGGTGTTCATCTCGCTGCTGCGCAGGACGAGGGGGACGGCGCAATGATCTTTTCCGTCGAAAAAGGCTGCTTCGATTACGGCGGGCGCGCGATCCTGCGCGACCTGTCCTTCTCCGTGCGCCCCGGCGAGATCCTGGCGATCCTCGGCCCCAACGGCGTCGGCAAGACCACGCTGCTGCGCTGCATGATGGGATTTCTGCCGTGGAAGAGCGGGCGCACCGTCATCGACGGCCGGCCGCTGGCGGACTATGCGGCGCGCGAGCTGTGGAGCCGCGTCTCCTACGTGCCGCAGGCCAAGGGAAGCCTGTTCCCCTACACCGCCCGCGAGATGGTGCTGCTGGGGCGCAGCGCCCATCTCGGCGTGACGCGCCAGCCGGGACCGAAGGACGAGGCGGTCGCCACGGCAGCCATGGAAGAAGCGGGCATCGTCAAACTGGCAGACAAGCGCTGCGACCGCATGAGCGGCGGCGAGCTGCAGCTCGTGCTCACCGCCCGCGCCCTGGCGGCGCAGCCGCGGCTGCTGGTCATGGACGAGCCGGAATCCAACCTCGACTTCCGCAACCAGCTGGTGATCCTCGACATCATCCGCCATCTGGCGCACGAACACGGCATGTCGGTGATCGTCAACACGCATTTTCCCGCGCACGCCCTCAAGCTGTCGGACAAGGCGCTGCTGCTCGGGCGCGGCGAGACGGACCTGTACGGCGCGGCGCCGGACGTCATCACCGAAGACAACATGCGCCGCGCCTTCGGCGTGAACGTCTCGATCCACGATTTCCAGCGCGGCGGCGTCACCTACAACACCGTCGTGCCGCTGTCCATCGCCGCGCAGGCGTGAGGGCAAAGAGCGGCGGAAAATCGAAATCAACCAAGCGCCCCGGATTTTCGAGCCCGGTGTGCCGTTCGCGAACGGCACACCGGGCTCGAAAATCCGGAGCGCTTTTTTGTCCTTATTCTTCCCATGGACGCCGGCTCGGAAGGTCCGGCGGCTTGCCGTTGGAACGGCGCGTGGGATATAATGTATCCAATCCGTCATGAGACGGCGCTGTGCGACAAAATATGGAACATGGAGGGGGATTTTTACTCATGGACGAAAGAAGGACGGTTCGGAAAAAATGGGCGACGCGCGCCATGGATGCCGTCGAGCGAGTGGGAAACGCCTTGCCGGATCCGGCCCTGCTCTTTGTGATCCTGGCTCTCGCGACGATGGTCGCGTCGTATTTCACGGCCAAAGCCGGAGTGTCGGTCAGCTACGAGGGCGTGAACGCCGCCACGGGAAAGATCGAGACGATCAGCGCACAGGCGTACAATCTGCTTTCTTTGGAAGGCTTCCATTACATGGTCACGCACGTGATCTCGAATTTCACGGGATTTTTCCCGCTCGGCACGGTTTTCACGATCATCCTCGGCGTCAGCGTGTGCGAAGGCACGGGGATGCTGAACGCCCTTCTGCGCCGGCTCGTCTCCCGAACGCCGAAAGCTTTGGTCTCGGCGATGGTCGTCTTTTTGGGCGTCATGTCCAATATCGCTTCCTCCACCGGCTACGTGGTACTTGTCCCTCTCGGAGCCGTGATCTTCGTCGCCGGCAAGCGCCATCCGGTGGCCGGTCTGGCGGCAGCCTACGCGGGCGTCTCCGGCGGCTGGACGGCCAATCTGCTGCTGGGCAGCAACGATCCGCTCTACGCGGGCATGTCGACGCAGGCGGCCAACATCCTCAATCCGAATTACGTCGTTCAGCCCACCGGCAACTGGTATTTCATGGTCGCTTCGACGCTTCTGGTCACGCTGCTGGGAACGTACATCACCGACCGCGTCGTCGAGCCGCGTCTCCCGCCCTACGAGCCCGGCGGCGACGCCGTCGTCCAGGAAAACACCGCGGACGAGAAAAAAGGCATGCGCGCCGCCGGCGTCGCCGCGCTGATCTATATCGCCGTCATGGCGCTGCTGGTCGTGCCGCCGCACGGTCTGCTGAGGAACCCGGCCACGGGACAGGTGCTGCGCTCGCCGTTCATGAGCGGCATCATCTTCTTCATGATGCTGCTGTTCCTGATCCCCGGCATCGCCTACGGCGCCGCCTCGGGCAAAATCAAAACCAGCAAGGATCTGACGAAGCTGATGTCGAACGGCATCGCGGGCATCGCGAGTTTCCTCGTGCTGCTGTTCTTCGCGGCGCAGTTCACGTTCTTGTTCGGCAAATCGAATCTGGGTATCATCATCTCGGTCAAGGGAGCGCAGTTCCTGAAAAGCATCGGGCTGGTCGGGCTGCCGTTGCTGCTGACCTTCGTCCTCGTCACGGCACTGATCAATCTGGTCATTCCGGTGGACACCGCCAAGTGGGCGATGATGGCGCCGATCTTCGTGCCGATGTTCATGCATCTGGGCTACGCGCCCGAACTGACGCAGCTGGTGTTTCGCATCGGCGACTCCTCCACGAACGTGATCACGCCGTTGATGCCGTTCTTCGTCATGATCGTCGCGTATTTCCAAAAATACGACAAGAAGGCCGGCATCGGCACGGTGGTGTCCACGATGCTGCCTTATTCCATCGGGCTGCTGCTGGGCTGGCTCCTTCTGTTGAGCCTCTGGTTCGTCTTCAGCCTGCCCATCGGCCCGGGCGCGGCGCTGTTCTACGGCGGCCTGTAGGAGGCGCGGGAAATGGAGCGCAGACAGCGGCTTCTTGCCGAAATTCAAAAGTTCGGTCTCGACGGCGCTCTGATCAGCTCGCCGGAAAACATCTTCTACGCGACGGGGCTGAGTCCGCACCAGCTCACGGTCTCGCGGCGCCCCGGCTTTGCGAGCGCGCTGTTCAGGGCGGACGACGCCGCGGGGATGCTGTGTACGATGGATTACGAAGCGCCGGCGCTAGCTTCACGAGCGCAGGGCGTGGAGATCGTTCCCTACGCGACGTGGGTCGGCGTGAAGTCGGAGCGGGAATGGCGCGATAAACGCGACGCGCCGGGCGACGCGCTGCCCGGCGCCGACGAGACGCTGAAAGGGATGTTCGAAAATCTGAAACTCGCCTCGGGGCGCGTCGGCGCTGAACTGCAGTTTCTCCCCGCCGCGGCGTTCGACGCTCTGCGGCGCCTGCTGCCCGAGGTGGAATGGACGGACGTCGGCGACGCGTTCCTGCGGGCGCGCTCGGTCAAGACGCCGGCGGAGATCGCTCTCTACCGGCGGCTGACGGAAGTCTGCGACTCGGCGCTGCTGGAGATGTCGCAAAGCGTCGCCGTCGGCGCGCGCGAGAGCGATCTGATCAGGATCTACCGCAAAGCCTGTATCGCCGACGACATTTACCCCAGCAGCTGGAGCATGCTGGGCGCCGGTCCGAACGCCTCGATGCTGACGCTGCCGACCGACCGCTGCGTCGCAGACGGCGACGCGCTGCGTTTCGACGGCGGCTGCGAAGCGGGGTTCGCCTTTTACAAGACGGATTTTTCGCGCAGCTGGCTGATCGGCCGCGCCGATCCGGCGCTGACGGAGATGAAAAAAGTGCTCGTCGACGCCCAGCGCGAGATGATCGCGCGCCTGCGCCCCGGCATGGCGTTCAAAGATCTGTTCCACATCGGCTACGACTACGTGAAGCGCTATTTGCCCAATTACCGCCGCGGCCATCAGGGGCACAGCATTTCCCTCGGCCCGCAGACGGCCGACGCGCCGTTCGTCGCTCCCGATCAGGAGGGCGAGGTCCGGCCGGGCATGGTGCTGGCGATCGAAGTACCGTTCTATATCCGCGGCTATAACGGCTTCAACATCGAAGACATGGTGCTGGTCGGCGAAAGCTCGGCCGAAGTGCTCACGTACCGGACGCCGCATTATCTCGATTCCGAGCGGCGCTGACGGGACACCCGAAACGAAACAATACAGTGCCCGCGCGGGGAACGCGTTCTCTATGCGGGCACCGCTTCCCGTTCCGGCGTTTGTGCGGCGGAAAGTTCTGTGCTACAATGTTTTCCGCAACCGAACAAGACAGTTCGAGACCATCCTGTCTTTAAACAAAACTACGGGCTGCGTTCGCGGCGTCCGGGGCGGAAGTTTCCGCGCGGGGCGGCGGGCGCGACGCGCCGTTACGGCGCGACGGATGGGGAGCTGGGAGGCTCTCTTTTTTTTGCGGCCTTTTCGCGGCGCGGGAAGGCGCGGAGGATTTTTTTCGATGAAGGAACTGACGGTGACGCGCAAGCTGACGGTCTCGGCGCTGGTCGTGGCGCTGTATGTGGTGGTGATGACGACGACGCGGAGCTTCGCCTTCGGGCAGTATCAGGTGCGCGTCGCCACGTCGCTGTACGCGCTGAGCGGCGTTTTCCCGTTTCTGGTGCTGCCGCTGGGGTTCGCCAATTTTCTCAGCAACGCGCTGATGGGGGGGCTGGGACCGCTGGACATGGTCGGCGGCATTCTCGTCGGTCTGCTGACCAGCGGCGCGGTCGCGGCCTGCCGTCATTCGCCGCGCGCGCCGTGGATCGCCGCCGCGGCGATCACGCTGATCCCGGGGCTGGGGGTGCCGCTGTGGCTAAGTTATCTGCTGCATCTGCCCTACTCCGTTCTGGCGGCGAGTCTGCTGATCGGGCAGGCGGTCGCCGGCGTTTTCGGGGGGCTGCTGCTGGCGGCGCTGAAAAAGCGCCTCGCTGCGGACGGGGAACAAAGGAGCTAAAGACATGACGCGCACACCCGAAGAGATGAAGGATCTGTCGCTGCTGGGGCATAAAACGGCTTACAGGAGCGATTACGCGCCGGAGGTGCTGGAATCGTTTCCCAACAAGCATCCGGGGCGCGACTATTTCGTCAAGTTCAACTGCCCGGAGTTCACGAGCCTGTGCCCGATGACGGGGCAGCCGGACTTCGCCAACATCACGATCAGTTACGTTCCCGACGAGCGGCTGGTGGAGAGCAAGTCGCTCAAGCTGTATCTGTTCAGCTTCCGCAACCACGGCGACTTTCACGAGGACTGCGTGAACGTCATCCTGGAGGATCTGGTGCGGCTGATGTCGCCCAAGTACATCGAGGTCTGGGGGCGCTTCACGCCGCGCGGCGGGCTGAGCATCGACCCGTACGCGAACTGGGGCAAGCCGGGCACGGTCTGGGAGAAGACGGCCGAGGAGCGCCTGCGCCTCCACGACCTGTCGCCGGAGCTGGTGAACTACCGCTGAGCGCGGCGGCGCCGGCCGCGCGCGACGGAGCGCGAAAGCGCAACAAAAAGAAGAAATCCGTCTTGGCGCATGTCGTTCGATCGCAGTTGCCGAGGCCGTTTATAAAAAATGTTCCACGTGGAACGCGGGACTTTTCGCGGGAAACGTCTTTTGCAAAGCGCGGCGGCAAAAAAACAAGGGCGTCCGCAGGAGAAATTTTCCTGCGGACGCCCTTGCTGCGCCTGGACGGGTCACTGCTTTTTCGTTTCGGTGTAGAGGATCAGGGCGACGAACTGCAGCGGGCCGTCGCCGCTGTTGGCGATGCCGTGAGATTCGCCGTCGGGGCAGTGCATCATGTCGCCTTCTGCGACGTCGACCCACGTGCCGTTGTCGTTGTAGCGCGCCGAGCCTTTGAGGATATAATAGGTCTCGGAATCGCCCGCGTGGGCGTGCGTGCCGATCGACGCGCCGGGTTCGAGCGTGGTCAGCCCGAACTTGCGGCCGTGCCCGCCCATCTCGCCGGGAGCGAGGATCTCGCACGAAAGCAGCGCGCCCGTGCCGCCCTTGAAATTCTCGACTCTGGATGACGCGATTTCCGTTCCTCTGCGGATCATTGTCCCACTCTCCTTCGCACCGTTTTATTGCCGCGGCATGCGGTCGATCTTGCGCCGGTCGAGGTCGAGCCCGTGCTCGCCGAGGATGCTCCAGACCATCTCCACGGCGCCGGCGATGACGTTCGGGCAGATGCGCCTGCGCAGTTCGGCGTCGCCGTGGACGATGCTTTCGCAGGTCGTGCCCTTCCAGTAGGCGCGGAACGTCTCCGTCAGTTCTCTGACGTACTGCCTGATCGTTTCGCTGCGCGGCTCGCGCGCCGTGCCCTTGCCGAGGTACAGCCCCATCAGCGCGGCGCCCCCCGCCAGCGCGCCGCAGGTCCCGCCGCAGGCTCCGCCGCAGAATCCCTCCATGGCGCGGAGCAGATCGGGATCGTCGATCCCCAGCCGCCTCATGCCGATGGCCAGCACCGTCTGGGAACAGCAGAAACGCTGATCCGCATTGAGTTCCCCGACGAGCGCGTCAAGATTTTCCAGCCATCGGTCCGCGCCGGCTCGCGCGCCGCACTGACACTCCTTGGAACCGTCGTGCATTTTCCTCTTCCCCCTTAAAATCGTGCCAAAGATTTCAGTTTATTATACAACAAACGGCCCCGTTTCCCCGGGGCGTCATTTGAGGAGGTCTTTCCATGCCTTTTTTCGGCTGTCATCTTTCCGTCGCCGGCGGATTCAGAAAGATGGGCGAAAACGCCCTGTCCATCGGCGCCGACACGTTCCAGTTCTTCACGCGCAATCCCCGCGGCGGCGCGGTGCGGGCCGCCGATCCCGACGACGCCGCGGCGCTGAAAAGCATCATGGCCGCGCATCGCTTCGGCCCGCTGATCGCCCACGGCCCCTACACGCTCAATCCCTGCTCGGCCGACGCGAAGGTGCGCGAGTTCGCGCTGCTGGCGATGGCCGACGACCTGAAACGTCTGGACGAACAGCTGCCGGGCAATCTGTACAACTTCCACCCCGGCAGCCACGTCGGCCAGGGCTGCGAAAAGGGCATCGACCTGATCGTGGCGGCGCTGAACGAGATTTTGCCCGCAGTGAAGCGCACCGCCGTGCTGCTGGAGACCATGTCGGGCAAAGGCAGCGAGGTGGGCGGTGATTTCGAACAACTGGCGGAGATCCTGAGCCGCGTCAGCTGTCCCGAGAAGATGGGCGTGTGCCTCGACACCTGTCACGTCTATTCGGCCGGCTACGACATCGCCGGCGATCTCGACGGCGTGCTCGGCCGTTTCGACCGCATCGTGGGGCTAAAGCGCCTGCGCGCCCTGCACCTCAACGACAGCATGACGCCGTTCGGCAGCCGCAAGGACCGCCACGAGAAGCTCGGCAAGGGCAGCCTCGGCCTGGCCGCTTTCGCGGCGCTGGTCGTCCATCCGGCCCTGGCGGAACTGCCCATGTGCCTGGAAACGCCGCAGGATTCCCTCTCCGGCTGGGCGGCCGAGATCGCGCAGCTGCGGGCGTTCGCGGCGAACAAGGAAACGGGGCGGGGAAACGATCGTTTTTTCGAAGCGGCCAAGAGAGCACGGCCGATGGGAGAGGGTTCTTTTTAAAAAATGTATGGTAAATTTTCAGAGTAAATGCAACCTCGTCAAAGTAAATGCGACGGAGTTGCATTTACTTTGACAGGACAAAAGCAGCAAGCAGTCATTACGAACACATAATAACGATCAAGATTGCGCTAACGGAGCAAATTCAAGGGGATGAAAAGCTGTTACGAGGAAATTGTCCGAAAAAAGAGCATACAAAAGTGCCCCTCAACTGAAA
>NZ_RAWT01000032.1:0-30452 GCF_003612005.1 Pyramidobacter sp. CG50-2 | reverse complement strand
TTTCAGTTGAGGGTCACTTTTGTATGCTCTTTTTTCGGACAATTTCCTCGTAACAGCTTTTCATCCCCTTGAATTTGTTCCGTTAGCGCAATCTTGATCGTTATTATGTGTTCGTAATGACTGCTTGCTGCTTTTGTCCTGTCAAAGTAAATGCAACCCCGTCGCATTTACTTTGACGAGGTTGCATTTACTCTGAAAATTTACCAAAAAAATTTCCGGCTTCCGAACGGGAAACCGGAAATTTTTTTTCGTCTCAGGCCAGCCCCGCGGCGCGGGAGATGCGGTCGCGCAGCGCCCGGCCGATGCCGACGAGCGGCGGCCATTGAGCGACGATGGGCAGACCGTCTTTTTCCAGCTCGCGCAGCGCCGTGAAAAGGCCGTGGGCATACGCTGCGAAACTGTCGAAACGGATCTGGCGCGCGGGCTCTTCTTCCGCCGCCGCCACGCCCATGTACGTGAAACGCTCCGGCCAGGCGAACGCCGCGCCCGGCTCCCAGACGCGCACTTCCACCGAAGGGGCGTAATGGCGGTAACGGGTTCCCGGCGAGCGTTTGAGTTCGTTGACGCCGACGGGCAGCGCCACTTCGCCGAGGAATTCCCGCAACTCTTCCATGGCAACGCCGCCGGGGCGCAGCAGCACCGGCACGGCGCCGCTCACGTCGAGCACGGTCGATTCGACGCCGACGCGGCACTCGCCCGCGTCGAGGATCATCGCCGCGGCAGAGCCGATGTCCTCGGCTACGGTCCGCGCGTTCGTGGGGCTGGGGCGGCCGCTGCGGTTGGCGCTCGGTCCGGCCACGGGCACGCCGCAGGCGGAGAAGAACGCCAGCGCCGCAGGATAATCGGGCATGCGGCAGCCGACCGTCGTCAGCCCGCCGCGCGCCTCCTTCGACACACAGTCGCGAGCCGGCAGCACCAGCGTCAGCGGCCCCGGCCAAAAGCGCTCCATCAGCCGCCGGGCGCGAGCGTCGACATACGCCGCCGCCTCCACCGCTTCGGGGCTGGGGAAATGCAGGATCAGCGGATTGTCCGAAGGACGCCCTTTGGCGGCGTAAATTTTTTTCACCGCCTCGCCGTCCAGCGCGTTGCCGCCAAGTCCGTAGACCGTCTCGGTGGGAAAGGCCACCAGCTCGCCGGCGCGGATCAGCGCCGCGGCGCGGGCGATCACCTGCGGATCGGGATTCCAGAAATCGACGGGGACGATATTGTCATACGTTTTCAAGGTAAGCGCCGCCTTCGTACCGCGTCATGAACTCGCGGCGGTAAGCGCCGAAGCGCCCTTCGACGATGGCCTGCCGCGCGCCGGCCGCGAGCCGGACGAGGAAATGGATGTTGTGCCACGAGAGCAGCCGCACCGCCAGGATCTCGCCCGCCCGATAGAGGTGGCGCACGTAGGCGCGCGTGAAGTTGCGGCAGGCGTAGCAATCGCACTCGGGGTCGATGGGCGAAAAGTCCTCGGCGTAGCGCCGGTTCTTGACGTTCATCTTGCCCTCATGGGTGAACACGGTGCCAGTGCGGCCGTTGCGCGTCGGCAGCACGCAGTCGAACATGTCGACGCCGCGGGCGATGCCCTCGATCAGATTGGCGGGATGGCCGACGCCCATCAGATAGCGCGGCTTGCACTCCGGCAGACGCGGCATCAAGGCGTCGAGGCAGCGGTACATCTCCGCGTGCGACTCGCCCACCGACAGACCGCCGATGGCGTAGCCGGGGAAGTCCATCCGCGCCAGTTCCTCGGCGCAGGCGGCGCGCAGGTCGTCGAACAGAGCTCCCTGCACGATGCCGAACTGCGCCTGACCGGCGCGGGTATGAGCGGCTTTGCAGCGCGCCGCCCAGCGCAGCGTGCGCTGCACCGCGGCCTGCGCCTGCTCTCGCGAACAGGGCAGCTTGACGCACTGGTCGAAGCACATGGCGATGTCGGCGCCCAGCTTCTCCTGGACCTGCGTGGCCAGCTCGGGCGTCATCAGATAGCGCGTGCCGTCCAGATGGGACTGGAATTCGACGCCGTCGTCCATGACCTTGCTGATGCCGGCCAGCGAGAACACCTGAAAGCCGCCGCTGTCGGTGAGGATGGGGCGGTCCCAGTTCATGAAGCCGTGCAGCCCGCCGGCCTTGGCGATCAGGTCGGGACCGGGGCGCAAAAACAGATGGTAGGTGTTGGACAGGATGATCTTGGCGCCGATCCGCTTCAGCTCGTCGGGACTCATGGCCTTCACCGTGGCCTGCGTGCCCACGGGCATGAAAACCGGCGTGGGGATCACGCCGTGCGGCGTAACGAACTCGCCGGCGCGCGCCCCCGTCTCGGGATCCTGTGCGATCAATCGATACTCAAACACGTGCGGCTTCCTCCAGACCGAAAAATTCCATATTGTTGCGCCAGACCTGGGCGGTCAGTTCCTCCAGCGCCATGTTTTTCACTTCGGCCACCTTGCGGTAGACCAGCGACACGCGCGACGGCTCATTGACCGTGCCGCGGAACGGTTTCGGCGACATCCAGGGCGAATCGGTCTCGCACAGGATCGCTTCCGCCGGCAGCCCGCGCACGACGGCGCGGACGTCCTCCGCTTTGGCAAACGTCACCAGCCCCGTGACGCCGATCTTCCAGCCGCGGTCCAGCGCCCTGCGAGCGTCGTCCATGGAGCCGGTGAAGCAGTGCAACTCCGCCTTTTCCGGCGCGCGTTCCGCCGTCATCAGCGGCCAGAAATCGTCGTAGGCGTCGCGCACGTGGAAGACCACGGGCTTGTTCAGCGTCTTGGCGGCTTCCAACTGCTGCGCCAGCTTTTCGATCTGCACGGCGCGCGGCGACAGGTCGTAATAGTAGTCGAGGCCGATCTCGCCCCAGGCTTTCACTTCGGGAAGCGCGGCCATGTCCAGCAGCTCCCGCGGCAGTTCGCCCGCCGGCAGATCCTTGACTTCGTGCGGATGGATTCCGACCACGGGGAACAAACCGTACGGCTTGTACCGGCGGCAGATTTCCAGCGCCTCGGCGCTGTCGTCCAGCGTGCTGCCGATCACCGCCATGCGGACGACGCCCGCGCCCCTTGCCCGCTCCAGCCCCGCGGGAATGCCGCCGCGCAGCTCCGGCGAGTTGAGATGGCAGTGGCTGTCGACGTAGTTCATGATAAAGCCTCCAGCCGGGCAAGCGCCCGTTCTTCCCAGCAATGCATGAAAGCCGTTTGTTCCGGCGTATGGAACCAATGTTCTCCTGTTTCCATCACCGTCACGCGGCCGCCCGAAGCCATCGCGAACTTTTCCACGGCGCCGCGGTCCGTCAATTCGTCACGGCCTGCCAAGAGAATTTCGCACGGCTGGCGCCAGACGCTTGCCGGATGCTGCCGCGCGTATTCGTAATACGGCCATGAAAGCTCCTCCCCCGTCGCCGCGCGGACGATTTTTTCGCGGCGCAGACGCTCCTCGCTCAATCCGGCGCGTTGCATCATCCTGCGGATCAAACCGGCCATATCGAGCAGCGGCGAAACGAAAAGGGCGCCGGACAGTTTCTCGTCGGCGCAAGCCAGCATGGCAAGCCACGCGCCGATGCTGACCGCGCGCAGGGCGACCGATTCCCACCGGCAACGCGCCCAGCGCGTCACCCTCTTAAGTTCCGGCACAGCATTCCAAGGCACAAGGCCGCTCCGCTCTCCGCGGCGCTCGCCGTGCCCCGGCAGATCGAGCGCCGCCGTCTGCCAGCCCCGGCTCGCCGCCAATCCCGAAAAATCGCGGCACTCTTCTTTGCAGCCGCCCCGACCGTGGATCATCAAAAACGCCTTTTCAGCCGCCTCTCCACGGATCAAAACGGGAATGCCGTCGATCTCGAGCCGTTCTTCTCTCATCCCCGCGTCCATCGTTCCATCCACTTCTTTTCATAAAATGTTCCACTCATGTTCAAGCTTACCCAGCGTCCCAAGGTCGCCAATGAAAGACGGCGGTTGGGCGGCTGGGAAGCCGATACCATGTGCGGCACAATAGGGAAAGCCTGTCGTGCCGCTCTGGCCGACCGAAAGAGCCGTATGCTTCTGTGCCGCAAGGCGGAGAGCAAGACCGCCGACTGCTGCGTCGCCAGGACCGTCATCGACCTGCTGAAAGCCCCGCCGCATAAGAGCGTTGCCCCCCGACCGTGGCTGCGAGTTCTCCAACTGCGAACAGATCAGCGCCGGTCTTGAAGGGATCAAGCTCTATTATCCCGAGCCGCATCAACCACGACGGAGAGAAACGAACGAGAACACCAGCGGGCTCTTGAAGGAATACTTTCCCAAAAAGAGGGATGTCACGGAGATACCCGACGAAATCATCCAAATGTATGTCAACCGCTTAAACATTCGCCCGCGTAAATGCCTTAGCAGGAAATCTCCTGATGAGGTTTTCCACTCGACTTCGTTGCTCTTGGATCGAATATTCGCGCATCGAACATGCCCGGCTCGTCAAAACGCGCGGGCTACACCTTGGTCAGCGGCGCTTTGAAGCTGAGGCGGCGCGGCGTGGCGAGGCGGTCGAAGCGCACCGTGTAGCACAGTTCGCCCGCATCCGCTTCGACGATCACGCCGGGACCGAAAACCGGGTGCGTCACGGCCGTACCCGGCGGCAGCGCCTCGATCCGGCTGTCGCGGCGCAGCTGCTTTTCGCTCTCGGCGATGCGGTATCGGGCCTCTTCGATCAGGCCGGGACGCGGCGGCGTGACGTACTGCAGAAGTCCCTGGTCGATGTCGAGGATGAAGCGGCTCGGATAGCGCGGCGAACCGTCCAGCGTGCGGCCGTCGGCTTCCGTCAGGCAGAGGGCGTCGCGGGCGCGGGTCACGGCGACGAAGGCGAGGCGGCGCTCCTCCTCCATCGCGTGCAGCGTGCGCGTGCGGCGCGTCGGGAACACGCCTTCGTTCATGCCGCACAGGAAGACATAGGGAAATTCCAGTCCCTTGGCCGCGTGCACGGTCATGAAGCGCACCGTGTCAGCCGACTCGGCGCGGTCGCCGTCGGTGAACAGCGCCGCGCGGCGGAGGTAATCGGCGACGCCGCTTTCCTCGCCGCAGGTCGTCTCGTACTCGTGGACGGATTGTTTCAGCTCGGCCAGATTGTCGAGGCGCTGCTGAGCTCCCTCGGTGCGCAGCATGGCTTCGTAGCCGCTTTCGTCGAGGAGTCCGGACAGCGCTTCCGACACGGGCAGGGCAGGGCCGGCGGCGGCAAACCGTTCGATCAGGCTCACGAAGGCGGCGGCGCGGGTGCCCTTGAAGATCTCCTCGTCCAGCGTCGCGGTCAGCGCCTCCCACAGCGAGCAGCCGCGAGACGCCGCCTGTTCTTCCAAAAAGGCCATGCGCCGCGCGCCCATGTTGCGCCGCGGCGCGTTGACCACGCGGCGGAAGGAGAGGTCGTCGCGGTAGGCGACCAGGCGCAGGTAGGCGAGCGCGTCCTTGATCTCGGCGCGGTTGTAGAACTGCACGCCGGCGTAGATCGTGTAGGGGATCTTCTCCTTCAAAAACGCCGCTTCCAGGCTGCGCGTCAGGTAATGGGCGCGATACAGCACCGCGCACGACTTGTAGGGCGCGCCCGCTTCGCGGAGCCTTTTGATCTCGGCGGCGATCCAGCGCGCCTCGTCCTCCGCCGTCTCGCCGTGGAAGCAGCGCACCGGGGCGCCGGGGGCGCGCACGGGGAGCAGGTCTTTTTTGACGCGCGTCTCGTTCTTGTCGATCAGGCTGTTGGCGGCCGCGAGGATTTGTGGCGTGGAGCGGTAATTTTCCATCATCATGATCGTGCGCGTGCCCGGGTGGCGGGCGTCGAAATCGAGCAGGTACCTGACGCTGGCGCCGCGCCAGGTGTAGATGGTCTGGTCGGGGTCGCCGACGACGAACAGGTTCTTGTGAAAGCCGCAAAGGGCTTCCATGAGGCGGTACTGGAGCCCGTCGATATCCTGGAACTCGTCGATCATGATATATTCGAGGCGCTGCTGCCACTTGCGGCGGATCTCGGGCTCGCGCTCGAAGATGTGCAGCGTGAAGACGATCAGGTCGTTGTAGTCGAGGCCGAAGCATTTCTTCTGCTGATAGAGATAGCCGTAAAACAAAATGTCCGACGGCTCCGCGGCTTCCTCGTACTTTTTGCGCAGCCGCTCCAGCGGCAGGGCGATCAGGTCGCGGCAGTACAGCGGTTCCTTGAAGAGCTTGCGGATCTCGAACATGTCGCGCGCCTCGGCGAAGGTCATGTCGCGCAGCGTCAGGCCGCGCTCGGCGTAAACGATCCTGAGGATGTCGTCGATGTCGGAGTTGTCGAGGACGATGAAGCTTTTCGGATACTGCACGGCGTGGCTGTCCTCCTGCAGGACGGAGACGCAGAAGCCGTGAAACGTGTTGACGTAGCCCGTGTCGTTGTCGCCGGTGAGCGCGTGGATGCGCTGGCGCATTTCGTTGGCCGACTTGTTGCTGAAGGTGACGCAGAGGATGTGCCCGGGCATCACGCCCAGCCCGTCCACCAGCCAGGCGAAGCGCCGCGACAGGGCGCGCGTCTTGCCCGATCCGGCGCCGGCGATGACGCGCACGTAACCTTCCGTCGCCGTCACGGCCTCGCGCTGGGCCGCGTTCAGCCCTTCGAGAATGTCTTCCAACGCCGCCGCCCCCTTTCTTCCACGAATACCAATCATCATACAGGAAGCGCCGAAGAAATCAAGGCGGCGGCAAAACGAAACGCGGCGGGAAGGAAACGCGCCCCATTTCGCGGCCGGTGGGATATAATGAAAAAAATCTTCGCGGAGGCCAAAGACATGATCCTGATCAGCGGAAAAAGTTATCTGCCGCTCAAGCGGCTTATGGATATCGTCGGATCGTTGGGGGCGCTGCTGATTTTTTCCCCGCTGATGATCCGGGTCGCGCTGCGGGTGAAAAGGGAGCTGGGCTCTCCCGTCGTCTTCGCTCAGCCGCGCCCGGGGCGCGGCGAAAAGATTTTTCTGAACTACAAGTTCCGTTCCATGCGCCAGGCCGTCGACGCTTCGGGACGCCCGCTGCCCGACCGGGAGCGCCTCACGCCGTTCGGCCGCTGGCTGCGCCGTTCGAGCCTCGACGAACTGCCCGAGCTGTGGAACGTCCTCAAGGGCGAGATGAGCCTCGTCGGGCCGCGTCCGCTGCTGGTCGATTTTTTACCGCTCTTCAGCGAAGAGGAAGCGCGCCGCCACTCCGTCCGCCCGGGCCTCACGGGACTGGCCCAGATCAACGGCCGCAACGCCATGAGCTGGGAAAAGCGCCTCCAGTACGATCTCGAATACGTCGACCGCCTCAGCCTGTGGCTCGACCTCAAGATCCTCTGGCGCACCGCCGCCGTCGTCCTGCGCCGCAACGGCATCGACGCCGGCGAGGGGGAAACGATCATCGCGCCGCCAACGGAGATCAAGCGGCCCCGCGCGCTCGAAAAGATCAAAGGCGCGAAGGATTGACCGCCATGAAAAAAATTCTCGTCGCCGGCGCCCGCAGCTTTGTGGGACGCTCTTTCGCCAGATGGCTGGAACGCTTCGGCGGCCGCTACCGGACCGACTTCGTCAGCCTGCGCGGCGCGGAGTGGCGCCGGCACAGCTTCGCCGGTTACGACGCCCTGATTCACTGCGCGGGGATCGCGCACCTGTCCGCCGCGCCCGACGAGTTTTATCGGCGCGTCAACCGCGACCTCGCCGAGGAGACCGCGCTCAAGGCGCGCCGCGAGGGCGTCGGACAGTTCGTCTTCATGAGCAGCATCGCCGTTTACGGCGACAGCGCGCCGCCGGGAGAGGAAAAAATCATCGCGGCCGGGACCGTCCCCGCGCCGTCGAACATTTACGGACAGTCGAAGCTGGAAGCCGAAGGGAGACTCGCCGCGCTCGCCGCGCCGGCGTTCAGGATCGCCGTCGTCCGCGCCCCTCTGATTTACGGCCCGGGCTGCGGGGGGAACTTTCCCGCGCTGATCGGATGCGCGCGCCGCCTGCCGCTTTTTCCCAAAGTGGAAAACCGCCGCAGCATGATCTATATCGGCAACCTCTGCGAACAGCTCCGCCTGATCGTCGACCGGGAGGACTCCGGCACGTTCTTCCCGCAAAACAGCGCTTATGTCGGCACTTCCGATCTGGTGCACCGTCTGGGCGCGCTCCAGGGGCGGAACATCACTCTCACGAGACTTCTCAATCCCACGCTGTATTTTTTGCGCCGCTTCACGCCGGCGGTCGACAAGGCCTTCGGCTCTCTCTGCTACGCTCGGGAGTTAAGTCGATGCGAAGAGTACGATATCGTGCCGTTCGAGCAATCTCTCGTGGAAACGCTGAACGCATTCGAGAATTTACGATGAAAAAACTTCTTATTGCGACAACGATCCAAAGAACGCTGCGCGACTTCCTGCTTCCTTACGGCGATTATTTCCGCGCCCAAGGCTGGCAGGTCGACGCGATGGCCAACGCGCGCGATCCCTTTCCCGCCGCGGAAAGTCATTTCGATCGTTTTTACGCCGTCGACTGGGGACGCCGCCCTCTCGACCCGCATAATTTCGCGCGCGCGCCGCGCGCCGTACGCGAACTGGTCGCTCGCGAAAAATACGACATCGTTCACGTCCACACGCCCGTAGCGGCGTTCGTCGCCCGCTTCGCCCTGCGCGGCCTGCGCGCGGCGAGGCAGGTCAAGGTCGTGTACACCGCGCACGGCTTTCATTTCTTCAAGGGCAACTCGAAAATAAAAAACGGCCTGTTCATCGCCCTCGAGAAACTCGCCGGGCGCTGGACAGACCGTTTGGTCGTCATCAACCGCGAAGACTACGACGCCGCGCAGAAACACCGCATCGTTCCGCGCGAAAACGTCGCCTTGATGCCGGGGATCGGCGTCGATCTATCGCGATACAGCCGCGGCGCCGTCAGCGACGCGCAGGTTGCCGCCGCGCGCGAGGAGATGCGGCTGACGCCGGAAGACCGTTATATCCTGATGATCGCCGAGTTCAATCCCGGCAAACGCCACCGCGACGCCGTCAGGGCGCTCGCACGAATCGAGGAGCCGCGCCTTCATCTCGCCTTCGCCGGACAGGGGCCGCTGTTCGCGGAAACGCAAGCGCTGGCCCGCCGCTGCGGCGTCGAAAAACGCTGCCACTTCCTCGGCCAGCGCGACGACGTCCCCGCGCTGCTCAAAGGCGCGGCCGCCGCCGTGCTGCCCTCGGAACGCGAAGGTCTGCCCCGTTCGATACTGGAAGCCATGGCCATGGGCACGCCGGCGATCGGCGCCGACGTCCGCGGCACGCGCGACCTGCTCGCCGGCGGCTGCGGCACGCTCGTGCCCGTAGGCGACACGGAAGCGCTGGCACACGCGTTCCACGCCGTTTTCGGCGCGCCCGCGCCTTGCCGAGAGCACGTCAGACGGGCCTCGGAAAAGGTCAAAAACTACGCCATCGAACGCCTCCAAAAAATGCACGAACAACTCTACGCCGGACTTCTCTCTCCAGCTCCCGCGCCTCGGCAAAAGAAACGATAATTCCGTTCCGCGCTGTGCCGCCGCGACGGGGAGGGCAGCAAGTTTCCCGGCGGGACGGGAACTAGGCGTCTTTCCCCCGCACGATCCGCCGCGCCGCATTATACAGATGGACTTTCCGCAGCACTCTCCCCAGCCCGCTCACCAGACGGGCGCCCGGCGGACGCCAGCTGCCCGCGAACCAGTGAACCGTAAAGGCGCCGGCAAAATTTTTTCCGTAATTTTCACCTTTCAGGGTCAGCGGGCAAAAGATCTCCTGCGGATAGATACACAGGCCGTCGTCAAGAAACTGCTTTCGATTGTTCAAAAGCACGCCGTACCGTTCCTGAAGGTCCCGCGTGATCAGTCCCGTATTCGGGGTCAGATCGGGAGCGCCGTTTTCATCGACGAAACGTTTCCGCACGTAGTCATCGAGCAATCCTTCGATCCACGGGTGTCCCGCCTCGGCTCCCATGATCCCGGTCACGGGACAGCCGGGACGCTCGAATCCGGTAAAAGCGCGATGCCGCAAAAAGCCATCGAGCGGCTTCAGCACCTCGACGTCGCTGTCCAGATAAATCCCGCCTTGATGATACAAGGCGTAAATCCGCAGAAAATCCGAGACGAAGGCCCATTTTTTCATGGCCGCCGCTTCCCGTGTAAACCGGAACGCGGAAAGGTCGAAATTCAGCTCGTTCCAAAGAACGATCCTGTAATCGGGCAGATATTTTTTCCATGAAACAAGACACCGGCGTCCCAGCGCGGGGAATTTCTTTTCGCCGAACCAGCAGTAATGGATGATTTTGGGAATCGCCACGTCTTCTCACCCCTGACGCTGATTTTATACCACCTGAAACAGATAGAACTTGAGGTACTCGGTTTCCGGCACGCCCCAGAGGACGGGATGGTCGGGGGATTGGCCGCGGGCTTCGATCCGGCGCAGGCTGACTTTGGCGTCGGCGGCCGCGGCGGCTAGCGTTTGGCGGAACAGCTCGTCGGTCATGAAGTGGGAGCACGAGGCGGTGGCGAGGTAGCCGCCGCGGGGCAGCAGCCTCATGGCCTTGAGGTTGATCTCCTTGTAGCCGCGGGCGGCGTCGCGCACGCTGCGGCGCGATTTGGCGAAGGCGGGCGGGTCGAGGATGATCATGCCGTACTCGCCGCGGGCGCGGCAGGCCATGTCGGCGAGCAGGTCGAAGACGTCGGCGGCGACGAAGTCCACGCGGTCGAGGCAGCCGTTCAGCGCGGCGTTGCGGCGCGCCATCTCCAGAGCGCTCGCGGAAACGTCCACGGCGGTGACGTGCGCCGCGCCGCCCTTGACGGCGTTGAGCGCGAACGAGCCGGTGTGGGTGAAGCAGTCCAGCACGTTCAGACCGGCGCACAGGCGGGCCGCCGCAGCGCGGTTGAACTTCTGGTCGAGGAAGAAGCCCGTCTTCTGCCCCTCCACGAAGTCGACGTCGTAGAGCACGCCGTTCTCGCAGATGCGCGCCGTGCGGCGCCCGGCCAGCGAGCAGCCGTCCATGGCGAACTCACCGCTGTGCCGCGGCAGGCCCTCGAGGTCGCGGATTACAGAATCGCTGCGCTCGTACAGGCCGCTGATCTTCTGGCCGCCCTCGCGCAGCAGCCGCACCAGCATGGGGAACAGCAGCTCTTTCAACTTGTCCATGCCGAGCGACAGCACTTCGGCCACCAGCACATCGTCGAAGCGGTCCACGGTCAGGCCGGGAAAGTTGTCGGCGTCGCCGAAGATCAAACGGCAGCAGTCGTACTGATCGCCCATCACCGTTTTGCGGTAGTTCAGCGCGTAGCGCAGACGGCGCTCGAAGAAAGCGGCGTCGAAGCGATCGTTGGCGTTGGCGGAGATGAGGCGGACGCGGATCTTGGAACGGTCGTTGACGAACCCCGTGCCGAGGTACGTTCCGCCGCGGCTCACCACGTCAACAAGATCGCCGGGGGCGTATTGTCCCCGAACGTCCGTGACCTCTTCGCCGTAGACCCACGGATGGCCGCTTTTGACGCTGCGCTCCGCCTTGGGCGTGACGGCGAAGCGCGGATAATGTCGTTCCTGTTTCATGATCGCACTCCTCGAAGACCGGCCCGAGCGGCCGCGATTTTTCGCCATTATACCATCATGCGAACCGGCTTTTGCGGCAAAAACAGGGGCGGACGGCCGAATTTTCCCGGTCGTCCGCCCCTGTTTTTCTTTTCGGAAAAGCTTCTCGTTCAGCGGGCCCCCATGCCTCTTTCCGGTTCGAGGATCTCGCGCACGATCAGATACATGAGATTGTGCAGGATCGACGGCTGCTGCCCGGGAGCGCGCAGCAGCTCTCCGCCGGCGCCGAACTGTTCTTCAAGAAGCAGAAAGACCTGACGCGATTCCGCCGCGCGCCCCGCCTGAGCCAGCACGTAAGCGCCCAGCGAAGCGGCCGCCAGCGACGCCTGTTCGCCTTCGACGAAACAGGTCGGCTCGGCGCGAAGCCTTTCCACCAGGCGGTCCATGGAATGAAGCGGCACAAGGCCGCCGTCCAGCAGATTGGCCATGATCAGCAGCGCGTCGAGAGAACCGTCCTGGCTGTCCACGTAACTGCGCTTGTCCACGTCGTAAGCCAGCCGCAGCGTCTGCGCGCCGCTCCCCGCCAGCAGGATGCCGAGACAGCGCTGCGCCACCGGCTCCCATTGGGAAGAAAAACTTTGCAGCTGCAGCAGCGCCTTCACGTCGACGGCGCCGAGGCTGAGACGATGGCTGGGCTCGTAAATGCTGAAAATCCCGGACTCCCGTTCTTTCCACGAGGCGCCGTTGATCAGCACGTTGCGGTAGACGTTGAAGCGCAGCATGCGCCCCGCCGTTTTCAGCGCCCGCTCGCGGTAGTGCGGCTCGTCCCATCGTTCCGCCGCGTCGAGCAGCACGCGGCAGAACTGCAGGTCCGTCGCGGTGCGGTCCTCCCACGCTACCGGCTGCAAAGAAGCGTCCAGCTGCCGGTACAGCAGCATCAGCGGCGACTGGAAGTGCTTCACCGCCAAGCGGTAGAGCGCCTCAAAGCGCTCACGGTCGTTCTGCAGCAGACGCAGGCGCAGTTCGCGCACAAGCACTTCCGACGAATAAGTGTTGCCGCCGGGCCGATCGGGCAACAGGCCGTTTTCGGAGCGGCACGCTTCCAACGCGCTCTCCACGGAGGCCTGCGACGGCGCGGCCGCGAAAGCGAGCGCCAGCAGAGCGCGCGCCGCGATTTTCAGAAGACGGTTCTTTTTCACGACGGCGCCACCTCCGTATCGCTCAGAATTTTTTCAGCCGCGCCAAAATCAGCGGCACCAGGATCAGCGCGATCACCATGTTGGCGGCCATGAAGCTGCCGTTGTACAGCAGCGAGTAGACCAGCGGATGCGTGCCCGCCGGCGCGTAGGACGCGAAGAACACCACGCCCGAGGCCACATGGCAGACGATCCGCGCCGCCACGGCGACAAGGATGCCGGCGAAGACGTGTTCCCCGCCCAGCGCCGCCAGCCCCAGCGCCGCGTAGGCCAGCGGATAGTCGAGCATTCCTTGCACGGGATGGACCACGTAGCCGCCCATCACGTACTGCAGAAGGCCGGCCACGGCGCCCGCGCCGATCCCCTTCAACAGTCCCCAGCGCATCGCGTACACCAGCAGCGGCACGATCTCCAGCGTCACCGAACCGCCCTGAGGCAGACGGAACAGCCTCAGCCGCGAGAACACCACCGCCAGCGCAATGCACAGCGCCGCCTCCACCACCGACTGCGTTTTGCTGCGTTGATACATCAAAAAGACCTCCCGTAAAATCAAAAGATTTACAGGGGACGGGAAAACCCGCACCTTCCCTGCACCGGTATGAACCGGATCAGGTTCCAAGGGTCGAGACCGTTTCGTCTCCTCTCAGCCGGATACGCCGACGCCCCCGGTTCCTGCTTTTATTATCATCGTTCCGGGCGGACGCGTCAAGACCGTCTCGCCGAAAGGCCCCCGGCTATGGTAGACTTGTGAAAACGAACGCGCCGTCCCAGCGGCACAAAAGGAGAAAAAGACGATGAGACCAGTTCTGTTCTTTGGGGAAGCGCTGATGGACCAGTTTTACGACGCCGCAGGCGAACTGCAAAGCTCCCTGCCCGGCGGTTCCGTGCTCAACGCCGCCGTCGGCGTGGCGCGGCTCGAACTGCCGGCGGCCTTCTGCGGCGGCATCGGCGGCGACGAGGAAGGACGCGCGCTGCTGCGGCTGTTCGACCGCGAGCGCATCGACCACCGCTTCACCGTCTACAAAAAAGACCGCGCCACCGCCGCCGCGGAAGTGCGCCTCGACGCGAAGGGACAGCCGATTTTCGCCTTCCGCCGCGCGGGCTGCGCCGACGAATCCGTGACGCCCGACGACGTGGCAGAGATCGACCCGAACGACTTCAGCGGCCTGCACTGCGGCGGCGTCATGCTCGCCTCCGAACCGGGCGCGTCCGCGCAGGAAGCCTTGGCGGAAAAATTCTACGATGACGGCGTTCCCGTGTCGTTCGATCTCAACGTCCGTCCCGCGCTGATCGCCGACAAGCAAAACTACTGCGAACGGGCGCTGAAATTCATGATCCGCCCGCAGCTCGTCAAATTCAGCCGCGACGACATCGAATGGTTCTTCCCCGGCGAGGACGTCAACGACAGCTTCGCCGCCATGCATCAGGCCCGCCGCGGCGCGCTCACCGTCCTTACCGCCGGCGCGCAAGGTTCGCTGATCGCTTCCGGCCAGGTCTGCGAGCGCCTCTTCGCCTACTCGGTCGCCGTCGCCGACACGACCGGCTGCGGCGACGGCTATGCCGCCGGTCTGCTGCGCGGCCTGTTCAGCCTGCCCGACGCCACCGCTTGGGACGAACTGACCGCGGAACAGGCGCGCTGGATCGGCTCCGGCGCTTCGGCCGTCGCCGCCCGCGTCTGCGAAAAGCGGGGCGCCATCGCCGCCATGCCCCGCTTCCGCGACATTTACGGCGCCAACGGCACGCATCAGTGAGCGTAAGGCGGCGAAGAACGCCAAGAAGAACGAAAAAGCGACAAACGGACAAAGCCTGCCGACCGCTCGATCGACAGGCTTTTTCGTGCGGACTGTTCCACGTGGAACAATCCCGATTTATCGTCAATTCTCATTCTTTCCCGCGCCGATGCGCAACATTTTCAACGACGCCTTTCCATTGAAAACCGGTATCAGAAATTCGGTTCGGGCCCCGTGCCGTGAGGCAGATCCCAGTCGCGGCACACACCTTTGGTGAACAGCAGATGGATGCAGGGCACGCCTTTTTCGAGAAAATCCATGATCAGGCCGCGATCCCACGTTTTCGGCTTTACCGGCCAGGGCGGCATGATCAGCCCGTGAGGCAGAACGGCGCCTTCTTCCATGCTGCGCCCAAGGCTCAGCCACGAACCGCCGCAGCTGATGAAGGCTGTGATGGGCTTTGCAGCGAAGAGCATCTGCCGGAAAGCCATGGACATGCGGAGATCTGCCGGGATCATGCAGGTTTCGCGGCGCTCGCTCATGAGCCGGCGCACGAGCGGCAGCACATCCTCATCGAGGACGTTCCGGCGCATACGGTCGTCCATGCCGCCCGGCGTCAGCGCGTCGATCTTCACGTCCATGACGCCGCGTTCGCGCAGCGCGTCGAGCATCACCGGCACGGTGAACTGCGGCAGCGTGCCGCCATACATGGAAGCGCCGTAGGAGAGCACGAAGACCGTGTTCAGTTTCAGCGTTCGCGCCGCGCAGAGCGCGGCCATCGTGAAACCGGGGTAGGAACTGGTGGCGTTGATGCCGATCCAATCTCCTTCTCTGACGCCGGCGCGGATCAGATAGCCGGCCAGGGCCCCGGCCATTTCCGGCTGGGCGGCCGCGCGCTTGTCGTGCCAGCTGCCGGGGGTCGTGGCCAGCGCGGTGAACTCCTCGCCCACCAAGCCGGTACGATCGGGATCGAGGCGCACGTCGAAATCGGGCACGCGCCTCAACTTTTCTTCCCACAGCACCGCCTCGCAGCGGCGCATCAAATCGACCGCAGCGTTCTGCCTCGCGTCTTCGAAGGCGCAAGCGGAACGTGCCGCCAGCGCCAGAACCAAACACAAGAAAATTCTTTTCATCGTTCCCACCTTCATGACGTCGCGGCGCACGGACAACAAAAACTCATACTGATTCTTGATAGAAAGTATTAACATAGTTTTCTGGGCGCTGGGGGGAGTTCAGTCGCTCAGGACTACCTCGAGCGCTGCGCGGTCTGCGCGGCTCGCTTTGTGAATCTCCCCCGCAGCGCCCTTGCGTTCGGCTTTTTAATTAAGAAATAGTATCAGAAACGGAGCGGCTGTTTCCGAGCTTTTTCTGTCGCGATCTTTCAACGGGTTCTTTTTCCAAAACGTTTCGCCTCGCGTTCGCACCACAGATACAGAGCGGCGCAGAGCGCAAAGAGCCCGGCGTAGAGGATCAGCACGGGCGAGTAACTGCCGGCGAGGCTGTAACCGAAGTTAATCAGCGGGTTGCCGACGGCGATGCCGGCGGACATGAGCGCGAAGAAAACACCGATCATCGCCGTATACGCCCGAGCCCCCAGAAGATTCGTCACCAGCAGCGGCACCATGATGGTCTCCACCGGCATGGCAAAGCCCAGCAGCACGGCGAACGCGACGGCGGAAAGCTCGCCCGAGGCGCGGGAAAGCGTCAGCAGCGCGGCGACGCCGCACGCGCAGCTCGTCAGGAACACAGGGCGAAGCCCAAAGCGGTCGTACAGCGCGCCCCAGAGGACCTTGGCCGCGCCCAGCACGATGAACATCAGCCCCGTCATCTGCCCGGCAAAGACGGGATCGAAACCGCGATCCACCAGATGCGCGGGAGCGATCGTATAGACAGGATTGCACAGCCAGCCGAGCACGAACACGATCGCGAACAGCGCGTAAAAACGGCCCGTACGGCGCAACTCCGCAAGCGACGGTCCGGCATCGGAAGGCTCTGCGCGCGCCTTTTGCAAAGCGGCGTCTTCCGGCCTGCGGCGCACGCGCACGAACAACGTCAGACCGAGGCCGATGCCCAGGATCAGGAACGAGGTCAAACGGTAGGAGAAACGCCAGCCGTTCTGCGCGATCCAGCGCGCCACGAGCACGTTGCCGAGGGCGCCGCCGATGCCGCTGGCAGCAAAAACAATGCCCAGCACGGTGCCTTTGCGCTCCGTGAACCAGTTGTCCACCAGATAAGAACAGGACGCGCTGGTGCACAGGGCCAGCGCGGTGCCCTGCAGGATGCCGCCGGCGTAAAACCCGGGCAGCGTGCTGGAAGACGAAAAGATGAAAAACGCCGCTGCGAGGAACAGAAAGCCGGCGCCGACCGTCCGGCGGATGCCGATCTTCGTAAAAATTTTCAGCCACAGCAGATTGAAAATCGTCGTGAACAGATACCTCATGCTGAAGGTCAGGGAAAAATCGGCCCGGCTCAGGCCGAACTGCCGCGTCACCGGGGCAAGATACTGCCCGTTGGGAGCGTTGCCCAGCCCCATGGCTACAAACATGAACATAAAACTCACGGCCGCAATGACGTAACGATACGATGAATTCTTTTCCCCCGACTCCGCGTTTCGATTCATTTTCAGCCTCTTCCCCGCTTCGGGAGCGTGGCGCTCCCTTTTTTTCACAAACGGCTACAGCAGCACCATGCTCGCCACGGCGAAGTACAGCGCCAGCCCCAGCACGTCGACGATCGTGGCCAGCAGCGGCCCGGAGATCAGCGCCGGGTCGAAGCCGAGGCGTTTGACGACGAAGGGCATGAGCGCGCCGAGCAGGTCGGACGCCACGACCACGCAGATCATCGCCATGGCGACCACGAACGTGACCTGCGCGCCCGCGCCGATGAAAAGCGACCGTCCCGCCGCCAGCAGGGCCATGGCGCCGCCCAGCAGCAGGGCCGTGACCAATTCGCGCAGCAGCACCCGCCCCAGCACACTGCTTTCCAGACGCCCCAGCCCCATCGAGCGGATGATCAGCACCGAGATCTGCGCGCCCACGTTGCCGCCCGTGTCGATCAGCAGCGGCACGAAGAACGAGAGCGCCAGCACCTGCGAGAGCATGTCCTCGTAGTTTTCCATGATGCCCGTGGTGAGGATGCCCGTCACCAGACAGAGCAGCAGGCAGGGAAAGCGCCGCAGCGCTTCGCCCCACAGACTGCCCTCGTCGTTGTCGCCGTAAAGTCCGCCGGCGTGGTGGAACAGCTCGGTGTTTTCGTCTTCCATGACGTCGAGCACGTCGTCGAAGGGCAGCGCGCCGAGGAGCCGCCCGTCCTTCACGACCGGCAGCACCTGCACGTCGTAGCGCGACATGATGCGCGCCGCCTCGGCGCGGTCCATTTCGGGCGGCACGGCGTGGCAGTCCTCTTCCGTGAGCTGCTCGACCTTCACTTCCGGCGCGGCGAGGACGAGGTCTTCCAGCGCCGCCGTGCCGGCGAAACGCTCGCCGTCGATGACGAAGCAGTGATAGACCAGATCCTTGCCCGGCGCGTCGCGCCGGATCTTGTCCAGCGCTCCGGCCACCGTGTCCCGCGGCGACAGGACCACGCCGTTGCCGCTCATGATGTAGCCGACGGAATCTTCCGGCCACTCTTTTTTGGGCTGCAAAAGCTTTTGCAGGTTCTTCGGCAGTTTTTCCAGCAATGGATGCTTTTGGCGCGAAGGCAGGGCGTTCAGCAGCTCCGGCAGCAGACGCTCCGGCAGCGACAGGAACAGCCCCCGCAGCTCGGGGATCGAAGCGCTGCTCAGCAGCTTCTGCTTTTCGCGGCGCGACAGGCCTTCGATCAGCACGGCCAGACGGGCCGGTTTCAAAATGCTGCACAGCGCCAGGCCGCTTCGCGGCGGCAGACGCAGCAGTTCCTCCTCCAGCACTTCCGGCGTCATGCCCCGGATCATCAGCCGGGCCTCGTCCAGGCGCCCCTGCTGCAGCAGCGTCTTCAGACGAGAACTGTATCCCATGCGGGCGGACATGGCGGGTCGTCCTCCCGATCCAAAACGCAGATTTTTTTCATGTTCGTCACCTCATCGCGGACACAGACCGCTCAACTCAGGCCGATAAAAACGCCGGCGAGCTCGAAATAGACGATCAGCCCGCAGACGTCGACGACCGTCGTGATCAGCGGCCCGGACATGATCGCCGGATCCAGCCTGACGGCGCGGGCCAGCAGCGGCAGCAGCGTCCCCGCCAGATTGCCCAGCAGTACGATCAGCGTTACCGCCGCCGCCACCGTCCAGGCCACGGCGGTTCCCGTGCCGATCATCCAGGCCCGCGCCATGCCCAACAGGCCCAGCGCGCTTCCGAGCAGAAGCCCGGTCATCGTCTCGCGCAGGATGATCCGCCCCAGGTCGCGCCACTGCACCTCTCCCACGGTCATGCCGCGGATCATCAGCGTCGCCGCCTGGGTGCCGGCGTTGCCGCCGGTGCCGATCAGCAGCGGCACGAAAAAAGTCAACGAAACGACGTGCTGCACGATCGGCGCGTAATGTTTGAGCACCGTCGACGTCAGCGCTTCGGCGACGATGCAGACGATCAGCCAGATGAAACGCTTGCGCGCGACGGTGAAAAGCCCGGCGTCGAGGTAATCTTCCTCGACCGGCTCGATGCCCGCCATGCGCTCGAAGTCTTCCGTAGCCTCCTCTTCGACGACGTCGAGAATGTCGTCGAAGGTGATGATCCCGACCAGGCGGTTTTCCTTGTCCACCACCGGCAACGTGTGCAGGTCGTAGCGGGAGATGATCTGTGCGGCTTCTTCCTGGTCGGCGGTGGTCGGCACGGAGACGGGGCCGCCGTCCATGATGTCGAGCACTTCCGTCTGCGGGTCGGCGAGGATCAGGTCCTCCAGCTCGACCATGCCGAGCAGGTGGCGTCCCTCGTCGGTGACGCAGCACGTGTAGATGGTCTCCTTGCTGCGCGCTTTCTGGCGGATGCGCACGAGCGCCGCTTCGGCCGTCATGTGCGCCTTGAGGTCGATGTACTCGGGCGTCATGATGCGGCCGGCGCTGTCCTGCGGATAGCCCAGCAGCGTGTTGGCCAGCTTTCGTTCCTCGGGCGACAGCTTCTGCAGCAGGCGCTTCACCGTGGTCGCCGGCAGCTCGTCGAACAGTTCCGTGCGGTCGTCGTCGGACATCTCCTCGATGATCTCTTTGACTTCGTCGTCCGTGGCGTGCTGCAAAAAGCGTTCCTGCTCCTCGATGTCCAGCAGCTCGAACACCTCGACGGCCAGATCTTTGGGCAGCAGGCGGAAATAAAATACCAGGCGGGCCGGCGGCAGATCGCGCTCCAGCCCTTCGGCGATGTCGATCGGTTCCATGTCGGAGAGCAGCTCTTTGGCCTCGCGGAAGCGCTTCCGGTCGATACAGTTCTCGATCTGCTCAAAAAGTTTGTTGCGTTCCAAAAAAAAACACTCCTTTCGCGTTCCGGCAGCGGCGGCAGCCGACGCGAAAGGAACGTCAGAGCCGAGCGAAAACCGCCGGAGCTAGTGTGCCGAATCGTAAGGGGATACCGTCAGCGTGTTGGTCCATCGGTTTCCGACCGCCTCCTTCTCATGGAAACGCCCCGATACTATTTTTTGCTAAAAAGCGTCACCACGGTTCGCCGGGCGCCGCGAGGAAGTCCAGTCGCTCAAAAGGAGCTCGACCGCTGTGCGGGGCGCGCAGCTCGCTTCGTGGATCTTCCTCGCAGCGCCCTTGTGTTTGGCCTTGTCATTGAGGAATAGTATGACTCTTTTCAGGGCAACATTTTATTATGATACACACTCGCAAAAAATGAATCAAGTGACCAAAAAGGATTTTTTCACGCGCCCGCGTAAAAAAGGGACGGAGTGCGCAAAAAAATCGCCCGGTCTTCGCGAGACCAAGCGATTTTTTTGCGCGCGCATGAAACGCGCTTATTCCCCTTCAACCGCAGCGGGCTGCGCGGCAGGCGCCGGAGGTTCTGCGGAAACCGAGGGGACCTCCTCGGGCAGTTCCGGCGGCAGGAACTCCTCCACTTCGCCCGGTTTGGGGTCGAGCCATTCCTTCTGGAACGGCAGGCGGGCCGCCGTGCCTGTGTCCTTCCGGGTCGTACCGGTTTTGCGGTCGCCGGAGCTGGCAAAGGCGAAATCGGTCGTCATGCTCAGCGCCGACACCGGGCAGACGTCGTTGCACTGCGCGCAGAAACAGCAGCGATCGCCGTGCAGCATCACCTTGCGGGGCTTCTGCCCTTCGGTGTCGGGATCGAAGACGATGGCGCGCGCCGGACAGACCTTGGTGCACATGCCGCAGCCGATGCACTTGGCGCGGTCGTAATTCAGGCGCCCGCGGAAGCGCCCCCAACGCGGCACGGCGGGATTGAGAACGACTTTGCCCTCGGCCGCCGCCTGCAGCGCGCCGCTCATGGAATCGGGCATGCGCATGGCGGGGAAGGGACGGGTCAGGCAGTGCATAAAGAACTGACGGAGCACCGTCAGCGACATGGCGTTCAGCATTGCGGATCTCCTCCCTTTCCTTTAATGAAGCATAATCTCGACGGTGATCAGGATCATGCCGGCGAGGGACAGCAGTCCCACGTACCCCCAGTAGAAACGCGCGGCCTGCCAGATCTTGAGCCGTCCGAAGACGCTGCGCAGATACGTGACGCCGATCAGCGCCGCCGCCAGCACTTTCAGCCAGAACCAGAAGAAATCCACGACGTAGACCGCGGCTTTGGGCAGACTGCCGGCGAACAGCGAGCCGGGAAAGAACAGCCCCACGATCAGCGCCGAAAATGCCAGCGAGCGCACAGTGATCGACAGGTTGACCAGCGCCAGGTTGACGCCGCTGAACTCCACCGTCATGCCCTCGAGGATCTCCGTCTTGGCCTCGGCAATGTCCATCAGCCCCGTGCCGCTTTCGCCCGGAGTGATCATCAGCGCCGAGAAAAGGAAGCAGAGCAGGCCGATGAATCCGCTCCAGCCCACCATGCTCCACGGGCTGCTGACGTTGTACGTCGACAGCGCGAAAGGCGCGCCCGGCACGCCGGCCCGACTGGCCAGCCACGCGATCGAGGAGACGATGATCGCCGTGGGGATCTCGAAGCTCATCATCAGCACGATCTCGCGCTGAGCGCCGATCGTGGCGATCGGCGAACCGGAAGCGAAGGCCGCCATGGCCAGGCTGATGCTCGACAGCGTGATCAGGTACAGCACGGTGATCATGTCGCCGCGGCCGGAAAGCACCGCCGGCACCGAGCCCATGGGGATGTACAAAAAGATCATCAGCCCCGCCGCCAGCGCGACTACCGGCGCGCCGTTGAAAATCCAGCCCACCGCGCGGCGCGGCGTGATGTTCTCCTTGCCGAGCAGCTTGAAGAAATCGTAAAATCCCTGCAGGAGGGGCGGCCCGAGACGACGCTGCATGCGGGCATGACCGATGCGGTCCAGCGCCTGGAAATACAATGCGAAGAGAACGACAAAGAGCGACAGCAGAAGCGCGAGGATGATTTTCAGAATCAGCATTGGCCCATCTTCCTCCTCAGGTCAGCCGTCTTCTCGCGGCTCATCTTCAAAAGTTCGTCCTTGGTGACCACGCCCTGACGGTTCGCCGCACGGTCGGTCAGCACCATGCGCTCCATGCAGGAGATGCACGGGTCGATGCTGTTGATGATCAGCGCCGCGTCGGCGATCTCGTTGCCGATGAACATCAGCGGCCAGGCCTGGGCGTTTGCGTAGGTGGGAGCGCGGACTTTCCACATGAAGACATTCTCGTCGCCGGCTTTCAGCTCCACCACGTGCGTGACGTCGCCGCGGGGCGCCTCGATGCAGCCGTAGCCAAAGCCGCCGGCCGCCTTCAGTTTGGCCAGCCCGGCGACCGGCTTCGGAAACGCCGTGATCGAGCCTTCGGGCAGCCCCTCGAGGATGCTTTCGAGCAGATCGAGCGATTGATAGACCTCGAGCAGGCGCACGAGGAAACGGTCGAGCACGTCGCCGTGAACTTCGCCGAAATAGTCCTGAGGCACGATGGCCTTGACGGGAATGTCGCAGTACGCGTCGTAGGGCGACGACTCGCGCACGTCGGCGCGCACGCCGCTGCCGCGCGACGTCGGCCCGAGCGCGTCCAGACGCACGGCGTCGCCCGTGGGGAGCACGCCTACGTCGCGCAGACGGGCCTTGACCACCGGATCGTTGATCACGGCGTCGTAATATTCGTGGAACTCGCTGCGGTAATAAGCGATCATGTCGCGCACGACACGGTCCACCTTCGGCGTCACGTCCCAGCGCACGCCGCCGATGGCCGTCACGGCGTAGTTGACGCGATTGCCGGTGAGCGCTTCCAGGACGTCCATGACCTTTTCGCGCAGGGCCATGCCGAGGTGAAAGGCGCTGTCGAAACCGATCGAATAGCAGGCCACGCTCAGCCACAGGATGTGGGAGTGAACGCGCTCCAGTTCCAGCACCAGCGAGCGGATGTATTGACCGCGCACGGGCACCTGGACTTTGGCGGCGTCTTCCACGGCCTTGGCATAGGCGATGGAATGACTGAACGAACAGATGCCGCAGATCCGCTCGGCCAGAAAGATGACCTGGACGGGATTGCGCTCGCGGCTCATGAACTCGATGCCGCGATGGATCGCGCCGGGGCGGACCGTCGCGTCGACGATGCGTTCCCCCTCGATGTCGAGCCACGCCGTGACAGGTTCCTTGAGCCCCACGTGCGCGGGACCGATGGGAAGTTTATAGGTTTTGGTCATCACGGCACCTCCTAATCGAGCTCATTGATGACGCCCTTGCCCTCTGGGCCGGTCTCGTCGCGGCGCCAGGGCAGGATCGCGCGGTCCCAGCCGTCGGGCAGGAAGACGAGATCCGTGTTGGGCTGTCCGTCGTGAGCGACGCCGAGCATCTCGTTCATCTCGCGCTCGCTGAAACCGACGCCGGGATTGCGCCCGTGCAGCGACGGCATGACCAGGTCGGTCTTGGGCACGCGCACCGTGACCGTGACCGTCAGTTCCTTGCCGCGTCCTTCGCGGCGGAACAGCGAGAAGTGGTAGATCTGCCGGATCGCGTCGCCGTCGTCGTTGCCGCTGGTCACGTGAAAATGGGGAAAGTCCAGCTCGCCGAGGGCGTCCACGAGATCGAGGAACCTCTCGCGCCTGACGGTAAGCAGCAGATGCCAGCGCGAATACTGGCATACGCCCTCTTTGTACTCGCGCAGCTCCGTTTCCGTCACGGCGTCGCCGAAACGGCTCTGAAGAAATTCGAGCGCTTCCTGAGGCGTTTTGTAATTCACATTTTTATCCGCGTAGATTTCCATCGACGTGGGATATTTTTTCGATTGCGCGCTTGCCAGCATGTCCATCGCGGATTACGCCCCCTCTCCCGCCGCGCTTTTGTCCAGCAGCGCGGCCCGCTTGGCTTCCAACAACGTGACCGCCTTGGCCACGCCCTCGATCAACGCTTCGGGGCGGATGGCGCAG
Source organism: Pyramidobacter sp. CG50-2 (assembly GCF_003612005.1). Lineage (NCBI taxonomy): Bacteria > Thermotogati > Synergistota > Synergistia > Synergistales > Dethiosulfovibrionaceae > Pyramidobacter > Pyramidobacter sp. CG50-2. Next base: position 6,584 of record NZ_RAWT01000032.1, on the reverse strand, counting down.
CCGTGCACGTACACGTCTACGGGCACGATGCGATCCACGGGGCCGACGAGATTGTAGGATTTGAAGAACACGTCGCCGGACGTGGCGCAGTTGCCCACGGCGATGACCACCTTGGGGTCGGGGATCTGCGCGTAGATCTGGCGCAGCTTCGGCTCCATGAAGCGCGTCACCGGGCCGGTGACCAGAAGAACGTCGGCATGGCGCGGCGTGCCCGTCAGCTTCAGCCCGAGACGCTCGATGTCGTAACGGGGCGTCAGACTGGCGACGATTTCGATGTCGCAGCCGTTGCAGGAACCGCTGTTGAGCGTAAAAACCCACAGCGACTTGGGCAAGACCTGAAGATAATTTTCCAGCTTCATGACGGCAGCCTCCTAAACGAGCACAAACGTGAGAATCAGGGCGGCCGTGAACACGAACCAGCCCACGTACTCCGTAGCGATGCCGCGGTGCAGCGCCGTCAGGTGGGAATAATAGCCCTTCAGCGCTTCGCGGAATCCCCAGTAGGAAGAGCTGGCCGGGACCGTAAAGATCTCCGCGTCGGGGACGACGTTGCCCGAATAGTAAATTTCGTCCTGGTCGGTCCCCTTCTTGTAATCGCTGCGTCCCATCCGGCGGATGAAAAGCGCCGCTCCCCCCACGAAGAGGAACGCCAGGATCCACGCCCCCGCATCCCAGAAACCGGCGCCGGAGAAAATGCTGCCGAACATCACAAAGCACCTCCCATCACTGCCGCTCCGTAAGAGGCCTTGTCCACCAGAGCCTCCGCCGCCGGGCGCACCAGCGTGTTCACCGTCCACGAGGGGAACAGCGAAAGCACGAGAATCGCCGCCGCCAGCACCACCATGCCGGCGATCATCGACTTCGGCACCTCGCGGACCGCCGCGAACTGAGAGCGCTCGGGACCGAGGAACGCCGTCTGGTAGACCTTGACGAAGGAAGCCAGCGTCAGCACCGACGAGACCAGCGCCACCACCATCAGGAACGGATGGACCGCGTAGACGCTCTCGTAGATCATCCACTTGGAGACAAAACCGTTGAACGGCGGCAGGCCGGAAATAGCGGCCGCGGCGATCAGGAACAGCACGCTCGTGACCGGCATGCGCCGCGCCAAGCCGCCCATTTTGTCGAGATCGCGGCTGCCCGCGACGTAATACAGAGCGCCGGCGCAGAGGAACAGCAATCCCTTGTAAAGAATGTAGTTGATCATGTGATAAAGTCCGCCGGATACCGCCGCCAGGCCGTAATCGTTCATGGCCGTCGCGTCGCCCAAAGCCAGCAGCCCGACGCCGAACGCCGTGAGCATGTACCCCACCTGCGACACCGAGTGATAGCCCATCAGGCGTTTCACTTCGTGCTGCACCACCGCCATGGACACGCCGCCGAACATGGACAGGCAGCCCATGACGATCAGCGCCCAGGGCACCGCCGCCGAACCGATCGCCGTACCGTACAGCGAGAAGCAGAAGCGGCAGAGCACCACGAGCGAAGCCTGGCTGGTCGCCACCAGCATCACCGTCACGGAAGCGGGGGCCTCGGCGTAGGAATCGGGCATCCACATGTGCATCGGGAACGCGCCGCACTTCATGCCCAGCGCGACGAGAATGAAGACCAGCACCACTTTGCTGATCAGGTCGGGCTGCACGGCGCGGCTGAAAGCGGCCATGTTGAGCACGCCGTAACGCCCGTAGATGAACGCCAGCCCGATCAGCACCAGCTGGGCCGCCAGCTGCGACACCAGCATGTACTTGTAGGAAGCCTCGACCGACTCGGGACGGTCGCGCCAGAACGCGATCAGGCCGAAGGACGCCACCGAACTGATCTCGAGAAACACGAAAAAGTTGAACAGGTCGCCGGTCAGGATCATGCCCATCGTGCCGGCCGTCAACAGCAGAAACAGCGCGCTGTAAAACTCGAGCCCGGTGAATTTCTTCACGAATTTCAGGCCGTAGATCGTGCCCGCCAGCTGCGCCAGAGCCGCCGCGCAGGCCGCCAGCGCGTTGAACGCGTCGACTTCGAGGATGATGCGCACGGGAATGGAAAATCCCGAAGGCAACGAGATGTTCCACGAAGGCGCCCCCATCACGTAGATCTGCGTGCCCTGGACGAGCACGCGATGCAGCAGCGCGAAGACGACCAGCGTCACCAGCGCGGAGACGCACGTCACCCAACGGTTGCGCGCCTTGGCGCTCACCGCGGCGAAAAGCGGCGTCGCAAAAGCGGCCAAAAGAGGCAGGGCCAGCGCCAGCGCCGGAAGATGGTTCATCAGCCTCATCCTCTCAGCCTCCTGATCTCGCGCACGTCAAGCGTGCCGTAATGGCGGTACAGCATGACGATCAGCGACAGCATCAGCGCCGACGTCGCCAGCGCGATGACGATGGCCGTCAGCGTCAGCGCCTGAGGCGTAGGCAGCACAAAGTTCTCCGTGCCGGCCGGCATCAGGAACTTGACCGGGATATAACCGCCCTCGCGGTACCCCAGCACGATCAGGAACATGTTGGCAGCCGATTCCATCACGTCGATGGCAATGCCGATCTTGATCATGTTCGTCTCCAGCAGGACGCCGAGAAGGCCGATCAAGAAAAGCACGGCCACCACGAAATAAGGCAGATTAGCGCTGATCATGACCAGTCTCCTTTCCCATGCCGTCCTCCTGAACCGTGCCCAGACGAATGGCCCGGAACATCGTCATCAGAATCAGGCTCAGTCCGCCGGCGACTTCGATGCCGACGGCGATATCCATCAGCGCGACCGTGCCGGAAGGCGGCCACCAGGGCTTTACCGCCGCCAGTCGGTCGTGAGCTACCGCGGCCCAGTTCAGCATCATCGTGCCGTCCATCGCCCAGCCCAATCCCATCAGGCCGAAACCGATGAACATGAACAGCCCCAGGAACAGACAGACTTTGTAAAAATTCTCGTTCAGCCACGCCGAGACGTAAGAGCTGCCCTGGGTGACCAGCATCAGCGCCAGGAACGTCGCGCAGATCGCGCCGCCCTGGAAGCCGCCGCCGGGCGTGATGTCGCCGTGGACGATCACATAGGCGCCGAAAGCCACCATGAACCACGCGTACATGTCGCAGGCCGTGCGCGCGATCACGGAAAGCGGGCGCATGCTCCTGCTCTTCATTGTTTTCTGCCCCCCTTGCGGAACAGCATCATCACCGAGAGAAGCGCCGCAAACAACACCGTCGACTCGCCGATCGTGTCGAAACCGCGGTAATCGAAGACGATGGACGTGACCACGTTTTCGCACGACAGGTCGGCGCCGGCGCGGTCCAGATAGTGTTCGTCCACCGCGCGTCCTTCAGCCGAAGGCACGCCGAAAGGATGCAGCGACGAAACCGCGCCCATCAGCGCGCCGCCCATCACAATGGCCGCAATGACGAAAAGAATCCGCACGGATTTCATCGGCGTCCGCCTCCGTTTCCGCGATGCACGTAACCGATGCCCGTCAGGGCGATGATGAAGATCGCCGTGTCGAGGGCCGCGCCGATGCCCGCCTGAGCGATCGCCACGTCGGGCGCCTGAAGGATGTAAAACTCAAGCGCCAGCAGCAGACTGAAGGCCCCGGCACAGATCACCGAGCAAAGCAGGTCGCGGAACCAGACCGTGAAAAAGCCGGAAACCAGCAAAAGGATCAGAACTATAAAATGCAGCCAGTCCACGCTTACTCACGCTCCTTTTCCTGCGCCAGCTCGGCGGCTTCCTCTTCAAGCTCTTTTTTGCAGAAGCCGTCGAATTCGTCCACCACGGCAAACCGGGGTTTGATGCCGGAACGGTAGGCCGCGCGCGAAAGCACGTGAGCGCTCGTCGAATTGCCGATCAGCAGCCCGAACAGCGCCATGACGATATGAATGATCAGCACGGCAAACCGCAGCTCGCCGCCGGCGACGATCCTCGCTGCGCAGTAGACGATCACCGCCGCCGCGCAGAAAATCGTCCCCAGCGTGCTGCACTTGGTGGCGCCGTGCATGCGCATGTAGACGTCCTTGAAACGGTACAGCGAGATCACGCCGAGAGAGTTGACCAGCATGCCGAGAAACGCGAAAGGAACGATCAGCACGTACATGATCCAGCTCATGAGCGGCTCCTCCTCTCGATATAACGGGCCAGGAACATGGTCGCCACGAAGGACAGCCCGCCGTACACAATGGACAGGTCCACCAGGAGCACCGAATCGTAAGCGGCCGCCAGCAGGATCATGATCGCGATGACCAGCGAATTCATGGTATCCAGAGCTACGGCGCGGTCGGCGTCCGTCGGCCCCCAGACGATGCGCGCCACCGAGCCGAAGGCCAGCACGCCGAGAACCGCGGCCGCAAAACCAAAGAGCGAACGCGCAAACGTCATTGAGTCAGCCTCCTCGCCCAGGTGCCAAAGCTGCCGTAGATCATTTCCTCCGTCGGGCGCACGTCGGTCACGTTGATCCAATGGACGTACAGATCGCCGTTTTCAGGATCGATATCCACCGTCATGGTCCCCGGCGTCAGCGTGATCGAATCGGCCAGCACCGTCTGCCCCAGCCCGCTTTTCAGTCCCGAAGAGACCTTGACGATGCCGGGTTTCACCCGTCCCGTGACGATCCGCAGCGCCACGTCGATATTTGCCCTGATCAAGGCCCAAAGGAACGGCCCGAAGAAATAACAGACGAACAGCCCCCAGCGTTTCGGGCTCAGGCCTTCCCAGCCGTAGCGCCGTGAACGGTTCTTCCGTCCCAGCGACAGGTACAGGATCGCCGCCACCAGCAGCGCGATCGCGTACTCATAAGCGGGCAGCGCCTCCCCTGACCAGGAAAGAAGCAGATAGGTGATAAACGTAAGCACAAAGACAAACAAATCCCTGTTCCCCCCTCCAGCCAAAATCAACGTGCCGGCGCATGCCGGCCGGCTTTCCAGAAAAAACGCAGCGACGTGCGCCCTTTCAAAATACCCACGGTCCGATCCGTACCGTCACTCACCAACGCTTGCCGCAACGAGCGCACTGGTAACTTGCGGCGCCTTCCGGCATAAAGAGCCCGCCATAAACGATTTTTCCCTCTTCCTTCTTCCGCGCCATGTCAAAGGGCAGATAACCATAGATGACATCTCTTATTTCTTTTGAGCCGCAGTAAGGACATCTCACCCAACTCACCACACTTTGAACAGAAAAAAACAGAATTACTCATTCATTATACGATAAAATTTACATTGTGCAGAGCTTCGCGAATAAAAATACAATTTTTGTACAATACTCTTTTTTTGTCCGTCATTTCTCAGTATGGTTCCTCAAGATACTCGCAGATATGATGAATTTTTTGCAGATCATAGCATGATGCCATTCATTCGTGCCCTTCATCTCCGGGAATCCATCCACGTCCGTCTCGGACGGTAAAAATCCAGGCGCCATATTTTCCGCCACCGTCAGAATTTACTGTCCGCTCCGGGCCTCGGACAAGAAAAAGTGGAAGCGGCTTGCAGGACGAAAGCCGCTTCCACTTTTCTTTTGGCGAACCGCCGAAATCGAACGATTCGTCGATGATTCATACTATTTCTCAATCAAAATGCCGAATACAGAGGCGCTGCGGGGGAGATTCACAAAGCGAGCTGCGCAGACCGCGCCGCGGTCGAGGGAGTCCCGAGCGACTGAACTCCTCCGCAGCGCCCGGGAAACTATGTTAATACTTTCTATCAAGAATTAGTATCAGATGCTATGCATGAAGTTCTCGAGCACGCGCTCGCACACCTCGCGATCGCTGTCGGAAATTTTCAGAGCCAGCTTGCGGACGAGCTCTTTCTGGCGCTTGCGGTGTTCCTCGTAATAAGCGCGCCCTCTTTCGGAAAGGAGAATCTTGTAAGAACGGCGGTCGTTTTCGTTCCGGCAGCGTTCCACAAGTCCCATGACCTGAAGACGATCGATCATCACGGTCACCGTTCCCGTGGTCAGCTCCATGCGGTCGGCGATATCCTTCATGCGGATGTCTTCATTGCGCCCGATCACGCAGATCGTACGCAGCTGCGGCGCGGACAGCCGCCCCAGTTTCGCCACCGACGCCTCCCAGCCGTAAAACCTCTCGCAGAACTCCACGAGGGTCGATGTCATCTTCTCCAGTGCTTCATCACTCATCATTTCCATATCCATTCCCTTCCAGCGCTTCAGAATTTTTAAGGCGCAAGCCTCGTGCAGCGATTTTTACGGGCGCTTATTTTAACACATATTTTTTTGATTTTCCACTGTCTCATTTATCCAGCGCCATGAAAATCCTTAAAGTCCTGCTTCTGTTCCATTTTACCTCATTTCATTAGCCATGGAAACTGACAACACGAGAATGAAACTAATAAATTGTCAAGCAGATTTCTCTTTTTGACAAAACAGCGCCGCGTCTGTCGCGGCGCCGCCATACTCTCGCCGGCCACGATCTTATACTAGGGCTTGTTTAAAAAACGTCAAAGTTGCCTAAATCGATCCAATCGCTTAAACTTTTCTCATGGAAGAGAGAAGATATGAACTGACCTCCAGCGAGTGGAATCGAACCAAGAGAATGCTGCCGCCCGAACACCCGAAATCAGGTCAACGTGGACGCCCGGCAAAATACGATAACCGCAGGATCA
>NZ_RAWT01000031.1:0-30967 GCF_003612005.1 Pyramidobacter sp. CG50-2 | reverse complement strand
GGGAGCAACGTCATCGGCGATAAGGCTTACGGTTCGCAAGCCATCAGAGAGTACATTACTTCTCGGGAGGGAAGTTACACTATCCCGCCGAAGAGCGATAATCCCGAACCGTGGTTTATAGATGAGCATGTTTACAAGGAACGACACTTGGTTGAATGTTTCTTTCAGAAAATCAAATGGTTCCGTAGAATTTTCACCCGCTATGACAAACTTGACGCTTCGTTTTTCGCTTTTGTTCTTGTTGCTGCCAGTGTTATTTTATTGAAATAATACAAGCTGAAATGTTTTTTTTAAACAAGCCCTAGTCAGGCCAACATCGTATTTCATACCGACGACGAGCACAACGAGCACGGCAATACCAGCGAGAGTGATCCACTGTTTGCCGTTGAACGGCTCCATCGCCGTCTCGTCCATATCCACGTTGGACTTCATCTTGTATCCACCAAGTACGATGTAGATGACGATGAAATACACTGTCATCGCCATCAGCATGTTCATGCCGAACGGCCAGGCGATGCCGGTGATGCCTTGCGCTTCGGCCAGCTTCATGCCGAGGATGCCCGTGGGAGCGACAGGAGTACATCCGCCGCCGGCTGCGCCAAGGACGGATGTGGCCGAAAGAAGGAGCGGTGAAATGCGCATTTCAGCCGCGAGCGAACAAGTGAAAATAGCCATCAAGCCCATCACGGGCACAGTGCCGGGACCGACCGCGGCAAGGATTGCCGAGAAAACGTAGACGATGATAGGGATCAGCGCGGTACGTCTGCCAGCAAGTGAAACGATACGCTTGGCTAGCTGCTCCATCGTCTTGTTCTCCTGCGCGATGCTAAACATCAGCATGACGCCGAGCAACGTAACAAACAGCCCCGTGGGGAAACCCGACTGGATCTGCTTGACAGGAACGCCGGCAATCTTGCCGAGCACCAGCGCTAGTCCGAAGGCGACAAGGCCCATATTGGTTTTGCGGAAGAAACCAAGGCCGATCGCGAGGAGCAGGAACACCAGAGACAGAATTGCCATTTTTTCCATTTCAATCTCAACCTCCTAATTCGAGCTTTTGCAGAGCTCTGACGAACGGAGTTTATCACAAAAATCAACGGTATACAATGATGTAATAAATATGATTAAAATAAAACTTAATGCTCATATAAATAAAGCTCGCGTATACAAAATACGCGAGCTTTATTTATACAAGCGATTCATCAACCGCTGTTTCATGCGTTCAATATGCTGCTCGGCAATCTTCGCGGCGTCATCGGGACGGCGCTCTTTCATCGCTTTGATCAGCTCCCAGTGTTCGCCTGTGTTGATGAAGAACTCGCCCGGCGAAGCAACAGGATAATAAAACGGCATCGTGAACCAAAGGTCTTCCATAATCCGCAGCACACGTTGATTGCCTGCCATTTCCCAGATCAGGTGATGAAAACGGCTGTTTAGCGTTTTGAACGCGACACCATCATTCTCGCGCGCTGAACGGTCCATTTCGGTATTGATCTGTTCAAGTTCCTCGAAAGCGCTCGCGCGCCCTCGCAGAGTGGCTTTTTTGACAATCAAACATTCGAGCATTGTTCGCAATTCAAGATCTTCAAAAATCAACTCCGGCGTGATTTTTTTAACAACCATGCGCTTATTCGGCAAAGCCTCCACAAGCCCTGAGTGCTCCAGAACAGCGAGCGCGTCGCGCACGGGGATGCGGGACACGCCAAGCTGTTCGGAAAGTTTTTGCTGCGCCAGTTCGTCCCCCGGCTTTAACGCTCCAGTATAGATCGCCTCGCGCAACCGCTCCACAACAAGATCTTTGGCGGAGAGCGATTCAACTTTCATCTGTTTTCACCTCCTAAGAGGTTTTTAATCTTGATTCAACCAAAGAGCGCCCTATGCGCAGTCATATTACCATGATGAATCAGAGAAAAGCAAGCGTGCCCATTCCAGTCTGTATGCAGTTTTTCTGTGCTTCACTGTCCTCAAGGGAGCCCTTCATGAATTACTTATCGCTAGCTGAGTTTCCACACGACCGTTTCCGTAGCTCAGCTTCGTCATTCAGAGCTCCGTGTCGGAATTTGGCGATATTGAGACCGTGCACTGCTGCGTACCGAACTACAAGTTGAAGGAATTCACGGACCAGCTTCCCGCGGCCTAGCGGGACGAGCGGAACTCTCTACCTGACAGATCTGATTTCTAGCCCGGAGACACAGCTTGGTCGCTGTGCCACAATTTATCATCGAGACGTAGAAACCGGACGTGACGGTGCATTCGCTGTGGGAGCTAAGCCTGCGCGACGAGCGCTTTGAGTATCCCCGATCTGCACGGATGGGAAATGTTCGTCCAAGAATGCTGGTGAGCCCGGAACCGGGGCGAAGAGCAGGTAACCGTGAACTGCCGCGCAGAATGAACGTCCGCGTCCGCCAACTACTGGAAAATCGTGATAAACGGAGTTCTGCGGCGTGTCACTGTTACATCCCGCACCGCCGCGCAACCTGAAAACGGCGCCAAAACGTTTCGTCGGAAACGCTCCAAGACAGTTCATTTCGCACAGCGTCGACAAACAGAAACGCCTGATGGCGGAATACGCCGCTTGCGTTGGTGGCACAGAGCCCGTCAATTACTGCCACGACTGTCCGAGGAGCTGCTGCACGGCACGCGAGCTCTTCATCTGGCGTAGCTACTGTTACGGAGTAATGCAAATCCCCGCCTGTCACAAAAACATAACGAAAAGCACTATAATAATGCCTCGCTGAAATTCTTTCGACAAGCCGCTTTTCGTTGTCGTTCCACGTGGAACAGCTTTTCTTCGTGCCCTAACAGGACATGGGGTTAAAGACGTGGTCGACATAGTTGGCGTAATATATGCCCTCACCCTCGACTTTGGCGCAACACGTCTCGGCGCAGTGATCGCGACTGTCGCGCGCGACGGTGCAGGTCACTTCGTGGGCGTGGATCATGTCGATCTTCTTGGGTGACGTGCCCCCGGGGAACGCAGAGCCCGCATTCGATGCCGCTTTCGCAATAGGTAGCCACGCTGTTGCCGATGTTGTCGCTGGAATCCTGCACACACAAGGTCACGCCGATCATCGGACGAACCGAATTTTCGACGCCGGCATCGCAAGTGCACAAATACTGTCTCACATCACGCCGCGGCTGTAGTGGCCGCGGGTGGTGTTGGGGAGGTTTTGCGGGTTCCTGAGCGCGCCGGAAAGGGCCTGGCGGTACAGATCGGTCAGGCGGCGGATCTCGTCGGGGCGATAGGTTCGGGCGTCGATGCGCAGGCGGGCGACGCCGCAGTCCCGAAGCCGCGGCGCGAGGTCGAGGGCGCAGAGATCCTGCGAGTTGAGCACGTGCATGCGGCCAAACTGGTCACTCGCCAGGCGGAACGCCGCGCGCGTGCGATCGCGCAGATAGACTTCCCCGCGATGGCCGGAGGCGCTTTTTCCCTTGCCGCCGAGGAAGCTGTCGACAACGTTGTACTCCGACACCATCATCTCGATCGGTCCCTGCACGAGGCATTCCAGCGGCAGCGGGCTGACGCCGGCCAGATGGCGGAGCTGGGTCATGTTCAGTTCGATCGACGGCGTGGCGCCGGCGGCTCTCTGTTCGCGCCAGAAGAGCAGGCTCTGGCTGTTGTAAATGTTCAGGCTCATGTCGGCCCACAGGGGGATTTTCAACTCCATTTCGCGCGCCAGCTGCCAGAGGCCAAGGTTGTGGACGTTGAGCTGGTCGGCGCCGCTTTCCTGCGCCCGACGGAGAAAGTCGTTGAAAAGGCGCAGCTGCGGCTCCGCGACGATGCGCGGCGTACCGAGCGCGGCGCGGCGACCGGCGGCGTGGACCAGTCCGACCGCGGCGGCGCAGTCGGCGAAGCCCGCGCCTTGATTGAAGTAACGGTCGCCGCCGAAGATCACCCAGTCGGCGCCGCCGTCGAGCGCCGCCCGCACGCCGTCGAGGCGGTCGGTCCACACGGAAAGCCGCGTTTTCTCCGCGGGGCGCGCGGCGGCCAATTTTTTCAGATCGGCGTTTTCGCGTTCGAGCAACGCCGACGCCGCCGATTTTTCCACGGAGCGGCGCGGCGGCAGAAAATCGTCGAGCCGCGCCCGGTCCAGCGCTTCGCAGGCCTGGCGGCGGGCTTCGTTGATCTCGCTGATAGGGACCATCAGATCCCCTTCCACAGCCAGTTCCAGTTTGTCCAGCGCGTATTCCGTCGCGCCGAGGCGTTCGAGCTGGCGGCGCAGCGACGCTTCGTCCAGAGGGCGCGTGCGGGCCGCTTCGGCGAGGAAGCGAGTACGTCCCGTTCCCGTATGCCCTTCGCCGTCGCTGAGTCCGACTTCCAGCGGACGCCCGACGGCCGCCGAAACTCTGGCGTTCACGGGCACGCGCCGTTTGTTCTTTTCGCCGTAGAACGTGGCGGCGTACTCCATCAGTTTTGTGTCCAGCGTGCGGAACACGGGCGCGTTCCGGCGCACGCCGGGCGGAACGTCGATCTCGGCCAGAGCGCCGGCCGGCGCCGATTCGACTTTGCGCCCGCCGACGGTCAGAGAAGCCGCGGTCGTGCCGGCGCCGCTTCCGCCTGTGCCCGCGAACTCGAGCCCGTCGCCGCGGCGCAGTTCCTTCTCCAGCCTGATCGCGGCGCGGCCGCGCCGCAGCGATTCGACGCGGCCGACGATCACGCCGCGGTTGTCGGGGCGGGAATCGCTGATCATCTTCCGTCCCGGTCGTCCCCTCAGGTACGCCGTCGTAAAGCCGCGGTTGAAAATCTGTTCGACGGCGGCGCGGTCGCGTTCCGGCACGCGGCAGTTCCCGGCCAGGCAGCCGTCGATGGCGCGGCGGTACGCGTCGACGACCACGGCCACGTACTCGGGACGCTTCATGCGCCCTTCGATTTTGAAGGAGCAGACGCCCGCCTCGATCATCTGCGGCAGCACGTCGAGCGCGTTCAGGTCGCAGGGGCTGAGCAGATACGCGCCGGCGGCCCCGCCGAGCAGATTTCTGCCTTCGCGGTCAGTGAGCGCGTAGGGCATGCGGCAGGGCTGAGCGCAGCGGCCGCGGTTGCCGCTGCGTCCGCCGATCAGACTGCTCATCAGGCACTGGCCGGAATAGCAGACGCACAGCGCGCCGTGGATGAAGGCTTCGATCTCGAGGCCTTCAGCCGCGGCGGCCCGGAGGTCGGCGAGCGAAAGCTCGCGGGCCGGCACGGCGCGGACCATGCCGCAGGCCGCGGCGAAGCGCACTCCGGCCGAATTGGTGATCGTCATCTGGGTGCTGGCGTGCAGCGGCAGTTCCGGAACGATTTTGCGGGCCAGGCGCAGCACGCCGAGATCCTGCACGATGACGGCGTCCACGCCGGCGTTGTTCAGAAAAGCCAGGTAATCCGCCAGCTCGCGCATCTCCCGATCCTCCGCGAGCGTGTTCACCGTCACGAACAGGCGCACGCCGTGCATGTGCGCAAAGTATACGGCGCGGCTCAGCTCGTCGCGGTCGAAATTGTCGGCGTAAGCGCGCGCGCCGAAGGCCTTGCCGCCCAGATAGACGGCGTCGGCCCCGGCGTTCACCGCCGCTTCGAGGGCCTGCCACGTTCCGGCGGGGGCCAGCAGTTCAAGGGATTTTTTCATGATGTCCTCGCAGAGTTCTCTTCACGACGTTCTCCGCGGACGGCCGACGTTTTCCGCCCGCGCTTCGGCAGACGGCGGCGCCGTCCCGACGGGATGACGCCGCTATCTCTGTATTGTACTCCGTTTCAATGGAAAGTAAATTCGCGCCGGCGGCGCGCGGAAATCTTTTTCATCCGCGCCGGACGTTTCATGATAAACTGAGTCTGATCATGAAACGGGAAGGAGCCTCGGAGAATGGAACCGGTCGAGTTTCGGGAAATCGCCATGATCCTCGCCGTCGGCGAGGAATTGAGCTTCACGCGCGCCGCGGAGAAAAACTATATCTCCCAGCCGGCGCTCAGCAAGATCGTGCGCAAGGTGGAAAAAAATCTCGGCGCCGCCATCTTCGACCGCGGCTCTTCGCCGCTCCGCATCACCCCCGAAGGACAGCGCTTCATCGAGTACTTCCGCCGCCTCGAACAGGTGCGGAGCGAGCTCGAGAAATACTGCGAAAGCCTGCGCCGCCAAAAGAAGGCCGATCTCGTCATCGGCGCGCCGTCGTTCTTCTGCACCTACGTGCTGCCGCCGCTCGTGGCGTCGTTTCAGATGGAACATCCCTGCTTCTCCGCCAAGCTCATCGAGACCAACGACGCCGAATTGCGCGAGCTGCTTCGCGCCGGCGTGCTCGACCTCGGCCTGACGGTCGAAGAAAACATGCCGGCCGATCTGAAATCCTTCGTCCTGAAAAGCGAGTCGATCGTCCTTGCGGTGCCGCGCGCCACTCCGATCAACGCCCGGCTGCGGGATCTCGCCCTCGGCGAGAGCGACCTCCGCGGCGGCCTGGTCAACGAGGACGCTCCCTGCGTGCCGATCGGGGCCTTCGCCGGCGAGCGCTTTCTGTTCCTCAAGCCGGGCAACGATATCCGCGCCCGCGGGCTGAAAATCTGTCACGATGCCGGCTTCGAGCCGCAGATCGTGATGGAGCTGGACCAGCTGCTCACGGCGTACCGTCTGGCCGAAGCGGGGCTTGGCGTGGCGTTCATCCGCGCCTCCATCCCCTGCTACGCCGGTTTTTCGCCGGATCTCTGCCTGTACCGCCTCGACCATCCCGACACGCAGCGGCAGATCCGGGTGATCTTCAACGACGGGGCCCTCGCCAGCGAACGGCGGAAGAGCTTTGTCGCCTATCTCAAGAGCTGCCCGGAAGTCCGGTAAACATCAGGCTATTCCATTCCGAACACACTCCCATGCGCGACTGGCTATTGGATTTTTTCCGCCGCGCTGGTTTAGAATGAACTCAAATTGATCCACCATCCTGTCCCATTATGATGAAAGGCGGCATCCCTCATGAATATCGTTGAAAAGTTTGCCATGCTCGGCATCGATAACGCGCCCGGCCAGGAAAGCCTGCAGAAGTCCGAACGGCTCGACCTGCGCGGCGAAAAGCTGGCAGGCCCGCGCGTCGATTTCTCTCACGGCGACGTCGACGCCCACCTGCCTACGCCCGGCAGCTTCGAGGTGTTCTCCCACGGTTTCTTCGAGGGCGGCGCTCAGGCTTACACGCCGTACCGCGGCCGCAAGACCGTGCTCGAACACGTGGCGGAAAAGCTTTCGGCCTTCAACGGCGCGAAGATCGACCCGGCGCAGAATCTGATCCTCACGCCCGGCACGCAGGGCGCCCTGTTCCTCGCCATGGGCGCGAACGTGATGCCCGGCGACAAAGTCGCCATCGTCGAGCCCGACTACTTCGCCAACCGCAAGATGGTCGAGTTCTTCGGCGGCGAGCTGGTCCCCGTGCGGATGGATTATGCGGACGTCTCCGGCAAGGCCGGCCTCGACCTCGCCGCGCTGGAAAAAGCGTTTCGGGACGGCGCGAAGCTGTTCCTTTTCTCCAACCCCAACAATCCCGTGGGCTGCGTCTATTCCTGCAAGGAAATCCGCGCCATCGCCGCGCTGGCGAAAAAATACGGCGCCGCGCTGATCGTCGACGAGCTTTACAGCCGCCAGGTCTACCCGGGCGTAAAGTACACCCACCTGGCCGCTCAAAAGGAAGTCCCCGGCAACCTGATCACCATCATCGGCCCCTCCAAGACCGAGTCGCTCAGCGGCTTCCGCCTCGGCGCCGCGTTCGGCAGCGCCGACGTGATCGAACGCATGGAAAAGCTTCAGGCCATCATGGCCCTGCGCTGCCCCGGCTACAACCAGGCCGTGTTCTTCACGTGGTTCGACGAGCCGGCCGGCTGGATGGACGCCCGCGTCGCCGAACACCGGCGCATCCGCGACGACATCATGAAGGTTCTTGCCGCGGCGAAAGGCGTTTCCGCCCGGGGCACCGACGGCGGCAGCTATCTCTTTGTGACCATCCCCGAGCTCGACGTCAGCCTGCACGCTTTCATCCGCATCGTGCGCGAGCTGGCAGACGTGATCGTCACCCCCGGCACCGAGTTCGGCCCCCAGTTCCTGCACCAGTTCCGCATCAACTTCTCGCAGGACCACGACAAGGCCGTCGCCGCCATGAAGCGCCTGCTGGCCGTCATGGACCGCTATCGCAAAAACTAGACCGCCGCAAAAAAACAAACGGTTCCGCACAAACTGGCACGTGCGGGACCGTTTTCTCTATTTTTCGCCCTGAGCCATGGCGCCGGCAATGATCCCGTCAATCGAATCGGAATACTCTTTGAACACTTTTCGCGCCGCTTCGACAAAGCCCGTCATGTAACGAGGCTTATAGCTCTCGCAGCGATAAACGAGCATCGTGTGCTTCGGCGGAAAATCGTTCCTGACCGCGAACACGCGCAGGTCCGTGCGGGCACGATCTTTTTGCAGCAGATCGTAAAGGCTCATCTGATAGACGAACCCGATCCCGCAGCCTTGTTCGCAGAAGCGCAGGGCCAGATCGTGGCGCGACGTTTCGAAGACGACGCGAGGATGGAGACCGCGCTCCTGATAGTAGATGTCCAGCGATTCGCGCAGCGTGTTGCCGCGGGAGAACCCTACCTGCGGCAGATGGATCAGATCGGAAATTTCGAAGCCGCGCTCCGCCTTCCGCAGCAAATCCTCGTCAAAAAAACTGCGGACGAACTCCCGGCTGGCGATGCAGCACGCTTTTTCCTGCGAAAGCGTCCACGCTTCCGTGTTTTTTCGCACCGGCGCGTCCACGCCGATGTAAAGGTCAAGCTGCCCTTTGTCCAGAAGCTCGTCCAGCCGTGCGGTCGGCGCCTCGGTCATCGACGGCGTGATATTGGGAAACTGCGCGTGAAAGATCTCCCAGATGCGAGGCATGAAAATCGTCGCCCGGAAGCCGGTGATGCCGACGTTAAGCCGGCCGGTAACTGTGTCGGTGACATCGGCCAGTTCGGCAAGGAAAAGTTCTTCCAGCTTGACCGCCTTGCGCGCGTATTCCCTCAGACAATGCCCCGCCGGAGTGAGCCTCAGATGCGGTTTGCGCTCGAAAAGCGGCGTGCCGTAACGACTTTCCAGTTTCTGGATATGAGCGCTCAACGTCTGCTGAGTGATAAAAAGTTTTTCCGCCGCGCGGCGAAAATTCACCGTCTCCGCCGCCGCGAGAAAATAACGCAGCCCCCGCAGACTCATGAAGACGACCTCCTTTCGGACCGTGTGCTGTGCTCCTATTGAATTCTACCCTATACATCACATTTTTGACAGTCTAAAGACTGTCAGTTCGTTCTTTTTTGTTTGTTTGATTTGAATGGCAAGGGAATGTATGATGCAATCATCAGCCAGGAAACATTGTCTGTATACTCCATCGAGAGGTGTGATAAAGGTCATGCCAGTAAGCCTCGTCATTCGCGGCGGTACCGTTGTCGACCCGGCCAGCGGAGTGCACAAGCCGGCCAGCGTACTTATTGAAGACGGACGCTCCGCTGGAATCTGCGAACTTGGGGCAGAGCCTGCGGCGGCACAGACGATCGATGCGTCGGGCTGCATCGTCACGCCCGGTCTGATTGACACGCATCTGCACATGTTTTACGGCGGCACCGAGAACGGCATCCTGCCCGACGTGACTCTGCTGCCTATGGGCGTTACGGCCGGCATTGACCAGGGCAGCGCCGGCGCGGGAAATTTCCAGGCCTTTTACGATTCCATCATTTCCAGAAGCCGTGTTCACGTGTTTGCTGCTCTGAACATCTCCACTCAAGGGTTGATCACAAGTCGTTATCCGGAGAACCTCGATCCCGAGTTCACGGCGTTGCCTGACATCGAAAGACTTTTCGAGCGCTATTCCGGCGTGCTCTGCGGCATCAAGGTACGTATCAGCAAGGAACTGATCGGCGAACTGGGTCTGGCGCCGCTGCAAAACGCCATCGCCGCCGCCGAAAAGGTTGGCACGCGCATCTCCGTACATACGACCAACCCTCCCGTTCCCGTGCCGCAGTTCATCGGCATGTTCCGCAAGGGCGATATTTACTCTCACGCCTTTCAGGGGCGCGGCTTTTCCATTCTGAACGGACGAGGGCGGATCTGCGAAGAGGTACACGACGCCCGTAAACGCGGCGTGCTCTTCGATACTGCCGATGCACGCGTGCATTATCTTTATGCGGTGATCAAAGAAGCGCTTGCCGAAAATTTCTTGCCCGACACGATCAGCACGGACCTCGTTCAAGGCAGTCTGTTCCAGTCAGGCGTGTTCGGTTTGCCGCGCGTCATGTCCAAATATCTGGAGCTTGGCGTTCCTCTGGTTGATGTCATTCGCGCCGTCACGGCTGCGCCGGCGAAAGTCATCAATCGTCCCGATCTCGGCACCTTAAGCGCCGGAGCCACAGCCGACGTGGCGATCTTCCGGCTGACGCCCTGCAAGACGCAGATCGTCGACCGCGAAAAGGACGCGTTGACGCTTCGCAGCATTCTCGTTCCTCAGTGTACCATCCTGAACGGAAAAGTCGTTTTCCGTCAATTTGATTTTTAACGTCCACGGAGGTAAACAAATGAACGCCATCACGTCTGTTTTTGTCGATCTATCCGTACTCAGCCTTCTTCTGCTCATCGGATTTCTGCTGCGCCGACATGTTCCGCTGTTTCAGCGTCTGTATCTGCCCGCCTCGCTGTTAGCCGGTCTGGTCGGTCTGCTGCTGGGGCCGCAGGTGCTTGGCCGCTCCACGGCATACTGTCTGCCCATCGGCAATACGATCGGTCAGTGGCCCGGCGTGCTCGTCACTGTTGTGCTTGGTCTGTCGTTCTTCGGTTCCCGTTCATCGCACAACTTCGGACGCGTGGCTCTGTCGGCCGTGACGCAGGGAGGTTTGATGCATCAGACGCAAGTGCTTGTCGGCATGGGGGCGACGCTGCTGATGATGCCGTACTTTCCCAATCTGCCGTTCGCTTTCGGTCTCACACCGGTTTTCGGATTTCACGGCGGACACGGCACGGCCAACGCTGCCGGTGCTGCTCTCGCCGCAGCCGGCTGGGCTGATGGCGTGTCGGTAGCCAACACGATGGCCACCGCCGGCTTGCTTTCAGGTATCGTTCTCGGCATGCTCGTGATCAATATCGGCGTCCGCCGCGGCTGGTCACAGAAAGTCTCCAAGCCGCAGGACGTCCCCCAGGACATTCGCGAAGGCTATGTTCCCGTCGAGAAAAGAACTTCCATCGGCAAGGGAGTAACTTACAACGACGCTCTTGATCCGCTGGCATTGCAACTCGCGTTCGTCGGAGTGATCTATGGCTCAGCCCGTCTTCTGTCTCGAAGCCTGATCTGGATCCACCCGCTGCTCAAGGAGATCCCCCTGTTCGCCTGCGCTATGATATGCGGCGCTCTGCTATCCTATCTCCTTAAAAAGCTCAAAATGGCCGATTATATCGATCGCCCCACAGTAAACCGCATTTCCGGCGTTGCCCTCGATTATTTGGTCTGCTCTGCCATCGCGACGCTGTCGCTGAAGGTCTTTGCCCTTTACATGGTACCCATGCTGGTCACCATAGGCGCTGTCATTGCCGCCAATATCATAGCCAACTTCTATTTTGCCTGGAAGATGTTCGACATCGACTGGTTCGAGCGCGCCATGGGAAGTTACGGTCTTGAGAGCGGCGTGCTCGCCACCGGGCTGATGTTGCTGCGCGTCATCGATCCAAAGTTCGAGACCACAGGGCAGGAGTCGGCGGCCGCCTCGGCGGCGCTGTGCTATCCCTGGTCGCTGCCCTATATTATGTTCATGCCCATGCTGGCCTTCAAAATTTCGCCATGGCTCCTCCTGACCGGCAGCGCCGTTCTCTGGATTGTGTTCTATATCGTCACCCGCCGGTTCTTCTGGAACGGCGACCGCCGATTCAGCGACATCCTCAGCGCAAAGAGCGCAAAAGCTCAAGCGCAGCATCGGTAAAACCGGCACTGCTGCGTGAAGATTTTTTCGTTGTGTTTCCGCGCTTTGACGCGAAGGCGCAAAGAAAGATAATTCTCCATCAATGGAGTTAAGAAAAGGAAGGATAAAACATGCGCTTTTTTGACTGTACGATGCGCGACGGCGGCAATGTGGTCGGATGCGGATTCGACGCGGCTTTAACGCGAATGATGATCGAGGGGCTGCTGGACAACGGCATCACCGAGATCGAATTCGGCAACGCCAAAGGCATCGGCGCCTACGAGAATTCCCACGCCATCGCCCCGCTGAACGACGAACAGTATCTTGATCTCGCCCGGCCCTACTTTTCCCGCGGCACGCTGGGCATGTTCCTCAACGCCAAACGCTATACGGAGGCGTCCGTTGACCTGGCGGCCGAAAAAGGACTGGCGTTCCTGCGCGTCGGCGCCAACGCCGGCGAAGGCGCCGCGCTTTCGCTCAAGCCGATCAAGTACATCAAGAAGAAAGGGCTGAAGGCCTATTACTCGCTGATGAAGGCGTATGTCAGCTCCGCGAAAGAACTGGCCGAAGAGGCGAAAATGCTCGAGGACGCCGGCCTCGACGCCGTCACCATCATGGATTCGGCGGGAACCATGCTGCCCGAGGAAGTTTCCGAATACACCGAGTCGCTGGTCAAGGCCGTGAAGATCCCCGTGGGATTCCATTGCCACAACAACCTCGGCCTGTCGGCGGCCAACGCCGTGGCCGCATGGAAAGCCGGCGCCGCCATGCTCGACTGCGGGCTGCTGGGCATGGCCCGCAGCGCCGGCAACCTCGCTACCGAGGTCGGAGTGGCCTTGATGCAGCGTTACGGTCAAGCGGAGGAGGTCGACTTTTACGGTCTGCTGGGCTTCCTTGACTCGCAGCTGATCCCGGCCATGAAAGAACGCGATTATCACGCGGCCATCACGCCGCTCGACCTCGTGCTCGGCATGACCGGCACGCATTCCAGCTTCGTCGCGACCTTCAAAAAGGTCGCCGCCGAAGAGGGCGTGGCGCTTTACCGCCTGATCGCCGCGGTCTCCGCCAGAGACAGGAGCAATCCCAGCGAAGGTTTGATGCGCGAGACGGCTCGATCGTTGAGGAAGTAGGCGAAGAGGAGCATGAAAAAAATCCTTCTCGCCGGAAAATATCCCGCCGGCACCGCCGACGAATTTCGCGCACAGCTCGCCGGCGACGGCGCCGAAATCGTCGAAGCGACCTCGCAGGACGCGCTGGACGCCAGTACGGACGCCGACGCCATCGTTTTGCGCGTCCTCAAAGCTTCCAAGGGAACTCTCGCGAACAAAGGGAAACTGAAGCTGATCTGCCGCTGGGGCGTGGGCGTCGATTCCGTCGACGTCCCCTATGCTTCCTCCCGCGGCATCGCCGTCACCAACACGCCCGGCGCCAACGCCTCCGCCGTATCGGAATTGGCGGTGCTGCTCATGCTCGCCGTCGGGCGCAACCTCATGTTCCACAACCGAAGCATCCAGAACGGCGTTTGGAGCCGTACCATGTTCACCGACAACGCCGTGTCGCTGAACGGCAAAAAGGTTAGCATCATCGGCGGGGGCAATATCGGCCGTCAGGTGGCCCGCAGAGTCCAGGCCTTCGGCGCTGAAGCGCTGTATTACGACGTGTTCCGTCTCGCCCCGGAGACGGAAAAGCAGTTCGACCTGACGTTCGTCCCGCTCGACGATCTGCTCGCGGATTCCGACGTGGTCACTCTTCATGTGCCGCTGCTGGACAACAATCATCACATGCTGAACGCCGAAAAGATCGCGCTGATGAAAAGGAACGCCATTCTCATCAACACGGCCCGCGGCGGCCTGGTGGACGACAAGGCCCTGCTGACGGCCATCGACGAAGGCCGGCTGATGGGCGCCGGGCTGGACTGCGTAGAAGACGATCCCCTGCCCGCCGGGCACCCTCTGCTGGATCATCCCAACATCGTCATCACGCCTCACGTCGGCGGCAACACATCGGATCTCGGCACGGTCATGGTGCCCATGATCAGCGACACTTTGAAAAAATTCCTGCATGGCGAGAAACTGAAATTCGTGGTCAATGAAAAAGAACTGAGCAAACAATAGCGAAAAGAGGGACGAAAAACGCGAGCGGTGCGTTTTCCGTCCCTCTTTTCACGACGACGGTATTTTCTTCGTTTCGTGATAAACCGCTTCGTCCGATGATTTCACCGGTTTCCCCATTGGGTCAGACGATAAATCCCGGCAATATAACTGACATTCAGCAATTATTTTCTTTTTTGACCATGCAGAATGAACTTTCCAAGTCTCGAGCTTCATACTAAGATAAATTTATCTTTTAGATGGTTTTCTTATATAAATTCTGATAAAACATGTGGTTATTAAGAAATCGCGCCAGGCAATTTTTTCGAGAACATACAGGGGGGCTTGTCGTATGCTGAAGTACGTGCTGCAGAGAATATCCACGAGTTTGCTGACGTTGTTCGTGATCATCACGCTGACGTTTTTTCTGATGCGGGCCATTCCGGGCGGGCCGTTCACCGACGAAAAGGTGATCCCGCCGGAGATCATGGAGAAGATTCTGGAACGCTATCACATGAACGACCCGCTCTGGAAACAGTACGGACATTATCTGTGGAACGCGATCCATTTCGATTTCGGCCCTTCCTACCGCTACGAGGGCATGACGGTCAACCAGCTGATCTCCGGTTCGTTCCCCGCTTCCGCTCTGGTCGGTTCGCTGGCGATCTTGCTGTCGCTGGCCGTCGGCATCCCCGCGGGCATCATCTCGGCGCTGCGGCGAGGGCGATGGCAGGACAAGACGGCCATGGTGCTGGCCACGCTGGGGATCACGATACCGAACTACGTCATCGCCACGCTGATGGTCTATTTCTTCGCCTACCGATGGGGGATCGTCACCGTCGGCTTCTGGGAAGGTCTGCCGACGTCGATTCTGCCGGCAATCACGCTGGCGGGGTATCCGGCGGCGTTCATCTCGCGTCTGACGCGCTCCAGCATGCTCGAAGTGATCCAGCAGGATTATATCCGCACCGCCTATTCCAAGGGGCTGCGCGAGCGCACGGTCGTGTACATCCACGCGCTGCGCAACGCGATCATCCCCGTTGTCACCTATCTGGGGCCGCTGATCGCGGGCATTCTCACGGGCAGTTTCGTCGTCGAGCAGGTGTTCGGCATTCCCGGGCTGGGATTGTTCTTCGTGACGAGCATCCAGAACCGCGACTACACGACGATCATGGGCGTGACGATCTTCTTCAGCGCCCTGCTGGTGTTCATGAATCTGCTCGTCGATATCTGCCTCGGCTTCATCGATCCGCGCATCAAGCTGGCCAAATAGGGGGGGGACGCATGATGACTGAAAAGACTTCCGCGGAAACGCGCCCGCTCCGCCTGCCCGATCTGAACGACGCTTCGCTGTTCGAGTTCGTCGGCGCGGAGGAGAAAAACAAGGCGGAGTTCATCCGCCCCAGCCAGACGTACTGGCAGGACGCCTGGCAGCGTCTCAAGCGCGACAAGCTGGCGATGTTCGGGCTGTTCCTGATCGTCTGCATCTTTCTGATGGCGATCTTCGGGCCGCTGCTGTCGCCCTACGCCTACGACGAACAGGATTTCCTCATCTCCAACGAGTTCCCCTCGTGGGCGCATCCGTTCGGCACCGACATGTTCGGCCGCGACATGTTCGTGCGCGTCATGTACGGCGCGCGCATCTCCCTGGCCGTCGGCCTGATGGCCAGCCTGATCAACCTGACGATCGGCGTGATCTACGGCAGCATCTCCGGCTTCGTCGGCGGCCGTACCGACGACGTGATGATGCGCATCGTCGACACGATCCGCAGCGTGCCGACGATGATCTACGTCATCCTGCTGATGGTCGTGGTCGGTCCGGGGCTGAAGAGCATCTTCATCACGCTGGGCATCAACTACTGGACCAACATGGCGCGCATCGTCCGCGCCGAGATCATGCGCGTCAAAAACGAGGAGTTCGTGCTCGCGGCGCGCGTCATCGGCGCTTCGCCGGCGCGCATGCTGCTGCGGCACCTGATCCCCAACGCCATGGGGCCGATCCTCGTCACGCTGACGTTCTGCATCCCGCAGGCGATCCTCGCCGAGGCGTTCCTGAGCTTCGTCGGCCTCGGCGTCAGCGCGCCGATGGCTTCGTGGGGCGTGCTCAGCAGCGACGCGATGAACGCGCTGATGGTCTATCCCTACCAGCTGTTCTTCCCCGCCATGGCCATCTCGCTGACGATCCTCGCGTTCAACTTCTTCGGCGACGGCCTGCGGGACGCGCTCGACCCGCGGCTGCGCAAGTAGGTAAAGAAGGGGGGAAGATTTTCATGTCGGAAAAAATTCTCACGATCAGGGATCTGCACACCTCTTTCTTTACGCCGGTCGGCGAGGTCAAAGCCGTCGGCGGCGTCTCGCTGACGCTCAACAAGGGCGAAGTGCTGGGCATCGTCGGCGAATCGGGCAGCGGCAAATCCGTGACGATGCTGTCGATGCTGCATCTGCTCGGCCCTTCGGGAAAAGTCGTCGGCGGTTCGGTCAACTTCGAGGGGCAGGAACTGACGACGATGAACTACAAACAGATGTCGGACATCCGCGCCAACAAGATCTCGATGATCTTTCAGGACCCGATGACCAGCCTCAATCCGGTGCTGTCCATCTCGTACCAGCTGTGCGAGCCGCTGATCCGTCACAAGCACATGAGCCGGGGCGAGGCGAAAAAGCGCGTGATCGAGCTGCTTCACGATGTCGGCATCGAGCCGGCCGAGGAACGCATCGGCCAATACCCGCATCAGTTCTCCGGCGGGCAGCGTCAGCGCCTGATGATCGCCATGGCGCTGGCCTGCAATCCCGACCTGCTCATCGCCGACGAGCCGACGACGGCGCTCGACGTGACCGTGCAGGCGCAGATCCTCGAACTGATGAAAGATTTGCAGAAGAAATGGAACACCGCCATCATCCTCATCACGCACGATCTCGGCGTCATCGCCGGCATGGCCGACCGCGTCGCCGTCATGTACAGCGGGCACATCGTCGAGGAAGGGACGCGGCGCCATATCTTCTATAATCCGGCGCATCCGTACACGCAGGGGCTGCTCAAGTCGGTGCCCAATCCCGACAATCTCACCAAGGAACGGCTGATCCCCATCAAGGGGCAGCCGCCCGATCTGCTCAACCCGCCCAAGGGCTGCCCGTACGCGCTGCGCTGCCCCAAGGCGATGCGCGTCTGCCTGCAGTACCCGCCCGAAACGCAGTTCGTCGAGGAAGGCCATTCAGCCGCGTGCTGGCTTCAGCACGCGCCCCACGGAGGTGACGCGCGATGACCGACAGCCGGGAAATCCTTCTCGAAGTCACGGATCTGGTCAAGCACTTCAACGTGCCCAGAGGCGTCGTGCGCTCCGTCGACGGCGTGTCGTTCAGCATCCGCCGCGGCGAAACGCTCGGGCTGGTCGGCGAATCCGGCTGCGGCAAGACGACCACCGGGCGCACGATCATCCGCCTGTACGACGTCACCTCGGGCAGCGTAAAATGGAAAGGACACGAGCTGGCGAACCTTTCACAGAAGGAAATGATCCCCTACCGCAAGGAACTGCAGATGATCTTTCAGGATCCGTACGCCTCGCTCAATCCGCGCATGACCGTCGGCGACATCGTCATCGAGCCGATGGTGATCCACGGCGTGCCGCGGGACGAGCGTATCGACCGCATGCGTCGCCTGCTTTCCATCGTCGGGCTCAACAGCGAGCACGCCAACCGCTACCCGCACGAGTTCTCCGGCGGGCAGCGCCAGCGCATCGGCATCGCCCGCGCGCTGGCCGTCGAGCCGGAATGCATCATCTGCGACGAGCCGATCTCGGCGCTGGACGTGTCCATCCAGGCGCAGATCGTCAACACGCTCGAAGACTTGCAGCACGATCTGGGGCTGACGTATTTGTTCATCGCCCACGACCTGTCGATGGTCAAGCACATCAGCGACCGCGTCGCCGTCATGTACCTCGGCAACATCGTCGAAGTGGCGGAGAGCAACGAACTTTACACCAATCCGCTCCATCCCTACACGCAGTCGCTGCTGTCGGCCATTCCCGTCCCCGACCCCGACAAATCCGACGCGAGAAAGCGCATCCAGCTTACCGGCGAAGTGCCCAGCCCGATTGATCCGCCTTCGGGCTGCAAGTTCCACACCCGCTGCCCGCGGGCGTTCGACCGCTGCAGCGTCGAAGCGCCGCCACTGGCCGGCGGCGAACATCAGTGCGCCTGCTGGCTGGCGAACAACTAGGCTTCACCGCGCACCTTCCGTGCGCGTCATTATACGTAAGGAGGATTCAGTCATGAAAAAACGCAGTTGGATTCTGGCAGCAGCCGCGGCGCTTGCTTTGTGCGCGAGCGCGTGCGCGGCGGAGAAGGTCTTCGTCTACAACCTCGGCGTCGAGCCGAGAACGATCGATCCGGCGCTGAACAACGCCACCGACGGCTCCACCATTATCTACAACCTCTTCGAAGGTCTGGTGCGCGTCTCCCTCGAGGACAAGCCCGAACCGGGGCTGGCCAAGAGCTGGGACGTCTCCGAAGACGGCCTGACCTGGACGTTCCACCTCCGCGACGGCCTCAAATGGCACGACGGCACGCCGCTGACGGCCGAACACTTCCGCTACGGGCTGCTGCGCGTCGTCGATCCCAACGTCGCTTCGCCCTACGCCTTTCTCGGCTTCCCCATCGTCAACGCCGAAAACTTCTACAACGGCAAGTGCAAGGCCGAGGACGTCGGCATCAAGGTCGTCGACAACACGACCCTCGAGCTGAAGCTCGCCTATCAGAACCCGCTGATGCTCGACCACCTGTCCTATCACATCTTCTTCCCCGCCAAGCCCGAAGTCGTCGAAGCCCATCCCCGCGACTGGACGACCTCGCCCGACACGATCCTCTGCAACGGCCCCTTCTATCTCACCGAGTGGAAGCACAACGCCGAGATGACGCTCGTCAAAAATCCCCACTACTGGGACGCCGAGAACGTCAAGATCGACAAGGTGCGCGTCGTCATGATCACCGACCCCAACACCGCGCTCGCGGCCTTCAAGGGCGGCAAGATCGATTTCAACAAGCGGCTGCCCTCCATGCAGATCCCCGTGCTGCTCAAGAGCGGCCAGGCCAAGACCGTCAACACGCTCGGCGTCAGCTTCAGCGTCTTCAACGTCACGCAGCCGCCGTTCGACAATCCGCTCGTGCGCCGCGCCTTTGCGCTGGCCGTCGACCGTCAGGGCATCGTCGATAAGGTGACCATGGCCGGTCAGGCTCCGGCCAACGCCTACATCCCCTACGGCCTGCCCGGGCCGGAAGACGGCAAGGATTTCCGCGCCGCCGGCAAATCCTACTTCAGCAACCGCGCTCAGCCCGAAGAGGCCCGCAAGCTGCTGGCCGAGGCCGGTTATCCCGACGGCAAGGGTTTCCCCAAGATAACTTACAAGTACAACACCAACGAAGGCAACAAAAACATCGCCGAAGCCCTGCAGGCCATGTGGAAGAGGAACCTCGGCATCGAAGTCGAGCTGTACAACGAGGAGTGGAAGGTCTTCATCAACACCCGTTTCCAGAAGAACTACCAGATCGCTCGCCACGCCTACCTGGTCGACTTCTTCGATCCCGCCAGCCTGATGGACATCCTCGTTTCCGATTCGCCCGAGAACGTTACCGGTTACAACAACCCCGAATACGACAAGCTCGTCGTGGCGGCCCGGAGCGAAATGGACCACGCCAAGCGCATCGGCTATCTGCTCAAGGCCGAGGACATCCTCATGCAGGATCTGCCCGTGCTGCCCATCAACTACTACTCCACCCCCTACATGGTCAGCGAACGCGTCAAGGGTATGTACATCTCGCCGCGCAACTGGGACTTCTTCCGCGGCGTCGAGATCGTCAAGTAAAGAGTTTTAAAGACAAAAAGGAGCGGGGCCCAGGCCCCGCTCCTTTTTGTCTTTATCGCTTCACCACAGTGCTTGTCCTGCGAAACGATTGTTAATATGATCCTGTCGTCTCCTCCGCGGGACTCATCAAACGTTTTCCCGCAAAAATCCGATAATAGACCGCGAAGGAAACGGCCGTCAGCGCCCACGACACGGGATAGCTCGCGACGATCGTGATCAGCCCGCGGCTTCGAGGAACGACGAACAGGATCCAGAGCACGCGCGAAGCGCAGGTGGCGATGAGAGTGAGCAGCATCGGGCGCAACGTCTCCCCCGCGCCGCGGATGGCCGCAGAAAGCGCTTCGCCGAACACGTAAACAAAGTAAAGCGGCGACAAAAAGCGCATCAGCTTTGCCATGATGGGAATAACGTCGTGATCGGACGGATTGACGAACAGCCTGCCCAACGGCTCGTTCCAGAGATACAGCGCTACGCTCAGCGCCGCGACGAGGCTGGCCGTCATTCCCGTCCCGACGAGGACGCCGCGTCGGACCCTTGCGAACTGCCCCGCGCCGTAATTTTGCGCGACGAACGTCGATATCGCCGCCGCCAGAGAGTCCGCCGCCAGCCAGATCATAAAATCCAGCTTCCCGCATAGCGCCCAGGCGGCGATGTTGTTCGTTCCGGTCCCATTGATGGCGCCCTGGATCATCATGTTGGCAACGGGATAAAGCGACGACTGCAGTCCCACGGGAAGTCCCAGACACACGATGGCTCTCAGCGCCGGACGATGGAAACGCGCCTGTCGAACGGAAAAGCCCTCGACGCCGTTTTTCCCATTCAGCGCGTTCAGCGCCAGCAGCGCGCTGACCATCTGCGCCGCGGCGGTCGCCAGCGCGGCTCCCGAAACGCCCCAACGGAACACACCGACGAAAAATAAATCCAGAACGACGTTGACGGCGCCGGAAACGACGAGGATGTAAAAAGGCGTTTGGGAGTTTCCGACCGCCCGCAGGATCCCGGCTCCGATATTGTAGAGCATGGAAAAAACGAACCCCGCATAGTAAATGCGCACGTACGACAGCGTCAAAGGAAAAATGTCCTCGGGAACGTCCAGCCACCGCAGGCAGGCGGGCGCCGCCGCCACGCCGAGGACGGAAAGGACCGTCCCGCCGGCGAGTCCGAAAACGACGACCGTATGGACGGCGCCGAGAAGCTCCCGTTTTTTCCCGGCGCCAAAAAACTGCGAGACGATGATGGCCGCCCCGCCGGACAATCCCACGAAAAAATTGACCGGCAGCTTCAGCAGGCTGTAAACGGAGTCTACGGCCGCCAGACCGTTTTTCCCGACGAACTGCCCGACGATCACCGCATCCGCGGTCGTGTAAAACTGCTGAAAGAAATTTCCGGCCAGGATCGGCAGAAAGAAGACCAGCAAATTTTTCCATATGACGCCCCGAGTCATGTCAAGGTTTTTATCGCGCACCGCGCTCCTCCCCTTCGCCTTACGGACGCGCACGAACGTGCGACTCGCCGTCCGCAAAACTTCTTGCCAACGTTCGCTTCCCGATCGGTTCGAGACGTTCCGCCGGCACAATCTCCGCAAATCTCCCGTCTTTCATGATCGCCGCCCGCTGGCAGAAATGCCGAATGATCCTCATGTCGTGAGAGATCATGACAACGGCGAAACCGAACGCCCGCTGCAGCTCGTAAAGCAGGCCGAGTATCTGCTTCTGCAGGATCACGTCCAGTGCGGAAACCGCTTCGTCGCACAAAAGGATATCCGGCTCGACGACCAGCGCCCGCGCCAACGCGACGCGCTGACACTGGCCGGTGCTGAGTTGGGGCGCGCGCCGCATCTGCGCCTGCGGATCGATGCCCACCCGTTCCAGATAGTAACGGGCTTTCTCGTCCCGCTCCCGTTCCGTCCCCACGGCAAGATACTTCAGCGGTTCCTGCACGAGCTGAAGAGCGCTGCGCGACGGATTCAGGCTCGCCCGCGCGTCCTGGAACACCATCTGCATCTTGCCGCACACCCATCTTCTGCGCTTCCCGCGCAGATCCGTGATGTCGCGCCCGCAGCAGACGACCGAACCGCCGTCGACGCTTTCCAACCCTGCGACGCATCTGGCCAATGTGGATTTTCCGCAGCCGCTGCGACCCAGGATGCCGACGGATTCTCCCCTGTACAGGTCGAAACTCGCCTCCTTGAGCACGTCGATTCTATTTCCGTTCTTGCCGAAGGACTTGCAGATGTTCCTTACCCGCAGCAGCGGCGGCTCCCCCGCCCGGTCTTTCGGCGGACGTCCTCTTTCCGTCAGCGCTCTTGCTTCTATGAGCGACTGCGTATAGCTCTCCCGTGGACGAAGCAGGACTTCTTCCGTCGCCCCTTCCTCGACGACGGTCCCGTCCCGCAGGATGATCACGCGGTCGCTCGCTTCACGAGCTACGGCGATGTCGTGAGTGATCAGCAGAATCGAAAGGGACAGCCGCTTTTGCACCTGTTTCAGCAGCGCGAGAACCTCGCGCTGGCTGTCGGGGTCGAGCGCCGACGTCGGTTCGTCCGCGATCAGGATCTCCGGTTCGAGGCAGAGAATGAGCGCGATATAGACTCTCTGGCACATCCCGCCGCTGAGTTCGAACGGATACGCGTCCAGAACGCGCTCGGGATCTTCGAACTTCAGAAGCGACAGCAGTTCCCGGCTCTTCCGCTCGAACGACTCCTCCGAACCGGCTTTGTGAAAGCGCAGCGTCTCGAGAAAATGGGCGCGGACCCTCTCGACGGGGTTGAGCGCCAGCCGAGCGTCCTGATAGATCATGGCGATCCTCTTTCCGCGCAGCGGCCGCCAGTCGAAACGCGGCGAAGCCAAGTCCAGAGGCGGCTCGTCTCCCATCCGCAGCGCGCCGCTCTCGATCCGGGCCGAGGGAGGCAGCATCCCCAGAAGCGCTTTTCCGCAGGTTGTTTTGCCCGATCCGCTTTCCCCCAGCAAAGCCAGCGTTTCTCCTTTTTCATACATCGTTCCTCCGCTTTCCGGACAGGCCGGCTTCGCGCCCGCTCTTCCGCACGCGAGGATCGGCCACGATATAGGCGACCTCCACAAGGAGGTTGATCATGACGACCGCCGCGACCGTCAAAACGGTATACCCCTGCACCGCGGGATAATCATGAAGTAAAACGCTGTTCATGGCGTAGTTCCCCAACCCCGGCCAGTTGAAGATGCTCTCGATGACGACGGAACCGCCGATCAGATGGGCAAAAGACAGCGCAAGCGTTGTAATAACGGGAAGCAGCGCGTTCAAAAACGCCCCGCGCAGAATAAGGCTCCGCGGCAATCCGCGGGACTGCGACGCCGCGACATAAAGCTTGCCGAGCTCGGCAAGCATGACGGCGCGCACCATGCGCACGACCGGCGGCGCGCCGGCCAGTCCCAGCGCGAGCGCCGGCAGCCACAGCCGGGATAATCCCGCGTAACTGCTTATTCCGTACCAGCGCAGCCGGATCGAAAAAACAAAAAGCAAAACCAGCGAGAAAACAAAAGCCGGCAAAGAAGCCATCACGACGCACATCATACGGACCAGCCCATCCTGGAATCGGCCGGCCTTGATTGCGGAATAAAGCCCCAGCGACAATCCAAGCGCCGATTCAACCAACAAGGCGGCGGACGACAACAGCAGCGTCGCCGGGATCAAGCCGAGCAGCTCCCGCAGCACGGGGCGTCCCGTCCGCATGGAACACCCCAGATCGAGAGCGGCCAGCCTTTTCAGCCAGCGAAGATACTGAACGGGGACGCTGTCGTTCAGCCCGTGCAGTTCCCTCAGTTCGGCCTTTCGTTCTTCGAGCATCTCCGTATTGACGCCAAGATCGTTGGACACCAGCCCCAGCGCCATATCGACCGGATCGCCGGGAGCAAAGCGCACCAGCGCGAACACGATCATGGAAGCAAGCAGCAGCGTAACAAGCGCGCCGCCGATCCGGCGCAAAACCAACACCCCGCACATGAAAGCGCCTCCTTACCGAACAAAAAGGCGACAGGGCAGAGAACCGAGAGGTTCCAGCCCTGCCGCCCGGCAGATCATACACTATTCCGCGATTCTCAGATTCGCGTTCACGACGTTTTCGAACTGGCGAAAATGCGGGACGAATCCCCGCAGTTTGTTGCTGACGGCAGTAATCTGCGGGCGCGGGCAAATATAGACGGCGGGGGATTTCTCGGCGATATGCAGCGACAGTTCTCTGGCGATCTTGCCGCGTTCCTCCCTGCTGCCGGCGGCCGCAAGCCGCGCCAGCAGATCGTCGACGCGCGCGTCGCGATAGCGTCCGTAATTTGCGGTTCCGTTCGCGCCGTATTGCGTGTTCAGAAGTCCCAAAACATTTCCGAACGTTCCCCAGCCCTCGATGGCGCCGTCCCAATCGCCGGTCTTGTACGCGTCGGACATCAGGGAATAATCGCCGTGACGGACCGACACGTTTACCCCCAGCCTGCGCCATTGAATCTGGACGGCCTCTCCCAGCGCCTTGTCGTTGCGGAAAGAGCGCACGGTCATGGCAAGCTGTGCGCCGTTCCTATACCGGTAGCCGTCGGTCTCCAGACGCCAGCCGGCCTCGTCGAGAAGCGCGGTGGCTTTTTCCGGATCGTAGGAGTCGAAAAAAGCGTTCTTTATGTCGGCATAGGCGGGGTTCGCTCCGAGCCAGGTCGTTACGGGTTCGCTCAGCCCTTCCATGCCCAGAAGGATCAGCTCGCGCCGGTCCAGTCCCCAGCTCAGCGCCCGGCGCACGCGTTCGTCGCTGAGGGCGCTCTTTTCGGTGTTGAGATAGACCGTCATCGTCTGGGCTCCGGGCACCATCACGATATGGGACGCCGCGTTCTCGGTAAACTGTTTATAGGCGGTGCGATCGATATCCATCACCACATGGTACTGGCCGCTCAACGCCGCCATGACCCGCGCGTCGGAATCCCCGATCTGTTCATGGACCACGCGCTGGATCTCCGGCTTCGTTCCCCAGTAATTCTCGTTTTTCTCGAAGACCATGCGCCGCGACGGCTCGAAAGAGACGATCCGGTACATGCCGGTATAGTCCGCCGATTCCGCGCCGTCGTACGAGTACGGCGCGGCGGTGTTGTGGATAACCAGCTGCGAAGAAGAAAGATTTTCGGTGATATCAACGTTCGCAGCATCCGTGACGACCCGCACCGTATTTTCGTCTGCGGCGGAAAACGTCATTCCCTTCAGGTGAGGATTCGCTTTCATGTCCAACGCCTTCGAACGCATCAGAGAAGCGACGACGGCCTCCGCCGTCACCGGCGCTCCGCTCCAGAAAACGGCTTCGGGGCGCAGGCGGATCTCCCATGAATGTTCGTCCAGCTGAACGGCTTCCTTGGCGAGCGAAGGTCGAATAATCCCGTCGGCCCCCGCCTTGAAAAGAATCTCGCCCGCCCCCATGTTCAGGAGGTAATCCGCGGCGGGGTACACCGTCGGATCCACGCCGCAGGCGATCTCGCTGCCGGCGACGATCAGTTCGGACTCGGACGGGACGTCGGACGACACGGCTCCGGCCTGCCCGGTCAGCGCCGTCAGGGCCAAAAAAGCGGCGCACACGGTCAACAAGTGCAAATATCGTTTCATTCGATTCAAAACCCCTCTTCCTTATCTTTTTGCTTCTCTTTCCGCTTCAATGAAATTAGCATCAGCTAACCGATATCACGCAGTTTAGCACAAAGAATATAATTTACAAAGAGAATGATTTCGATTAAAATCATTCGATAAAGTAATTACAGAAGAGGTAAAAAATGAACACGGAACAGCTCAAGACGTTTCTTTCTCTCGCGGAGACAAAGAATTTTTCACGTTCCGCCGAAGCGCTGATCATCTCTCAGTCTACGGTGAGCAAACGGATCGGCGAACTGGAAAAGGAAACGGGGCAGCCCTTGTTCCTGCGCGGTCGCGGCGGCGTCAGGCTGACCGGCGCGGGGCAGGCGCTTCGCGAGTACGCCGAACAGATCGTGAATCTGGAAGAAAAAGCCCTGGGGCAGATGAACCGTACCGGCTCGTATTCGGGGTATCTCATCCTGGGGAGCGCATACGCTTACTACGACATGTACCTTTGCAGGAATCTGCGGATCTTCGCAGAACGGCACCCCGACATTTCCGTGCGGGTAAAGTGCGGGCATACGGGCGCGCTCCTCAATGAGCTGAGGTGCGCTCTGCTCGACGTCGCGTTCACGCACCACCCGCTCCACAATCCCGATTACGTCTGCACATGCGTCGGCGAGGACGAACTCGTCCTCGTGACCGACGCGAAAAACACGGAGTACTGCGACGGCATTTCATACGCAAGCGTCAAAGAACTGCCGATGATAGATTCCAACTTTCTTTACGGAACGACGCAGCGCCGCCTTTTTCCCCCTTCCTGTCAATTTCAGTTGAGAGTGGATATCGCCTCCTGCGCCGTGCCGCTCCTGAAAGGCGGCGGCTGGTACGCCATTTTAGCCAGGAAGCACGTGGAGCCTCAACTCCAGTCCGGTCAGCTGCGCGTCATTCCGGTACGCGACGAAAAGATCCCCCCGGTTCAACACTATGTGGTTTACCGGAAAGAAAGCGGGCAGCAACCCGCCGTTCAAAAATTTCTTTCCGAACTCTGAACGAAGACACTCGTTTCGCGCCCAGCAAAAAGCGTCATTGACGGCAAGTATCGGGGACGAAGACGCCCCCGTCACGCTCTGCAAATAAAAAAACAGGAGGGTCGCGGCCGACATCGGCCATGACTCACCTGTTTTTTCATACATTCCGGATCGTTTTCTTCTCAGCGGCGCCGCGTGACGGCGGCGCTTTCGATCAATTTCTCCACCAGATCGGGCAGCGGCACGCCGGCGGCTTCCCAGAGCTTTGGGTACATGCTGATGGCCGTGAAGCCGGGGATGGTGTTGATCTCGTTGAAGACGACGCGGTCCGTGCCTTTTTCGAGGAAGAAGTCGGCGCGCGAAAGGCCGCGGCAGTCCATGGCGCGGAAGATCTTTTTCGCCATGGCGCGGATCTCTTCGCGCTTGCCTTCCGGCAGCGGAGGGTCGACGACGGTGCGCGAGGCGCTGCTGTTGTACTTGGCGTCGTAATCATAAAATTCGGCGCCGGCGAGGATCTCGCCCACGCCGCTGGCTTCGGCATCCCAGCCGCCGAGGAGCGCGCATTCCAGTTCGCGGCCGACGATGGTCTCTTCGGCGATCACTTTGCAGTCCTGAGCGGCGGCAGCCCGTAACGCTTCGACAAGCTGCGCGCGGCTCCCCGCCTTGGAGACGCCGCAGGACGAACCGGCGTTGGAGGGCTTGACGAAAACGGGATAGCTCAGTTCGGACTCGACGCGGCGCACGACGCCGTCCATGTCGTCCAGTTCCTCCCGCCGAAACGTAACGTAATGCGCCTGTGGGATGCCGCAGCGTTCCAGAACGGCTTTGGCCGTCGCTTTGTCCATCGTCGCGGCCGACGACAGCACGTCGCAGCCCACGTAGGGGATCTGCGCCAGTTCGGCGATGCCCTGCGGGCAGCCGTCTTCGCCGTACAGGCCGTGCAGGACGGGAAAAAGCACGTCAACGCGCTCAAGGGAAAAGCGCCCTCCGTCGCTGAGCAGAACGCTTTTCAGCGCCGCGTCGGGCAGCAGCGCCGCGCCTTTGCGGCTCTGACGCCACTCGCCCGAAACGATCTGATCGACCGACTCGACGTGGAGCCAACGCCCGTCCTTAGTGATGCCGATCAGAAGCAGGTCGTATTTTTCCCTGTCGATATTGCGGGCCATCGTCGCGCCCGAAACGCAGGACACTTCATGCTCCGATGACTGTCCGCCGAACAGCAGCGCCACTTTTTTCTTCGTTTCCATTTCGCACCTCGCTATCAATCGAGGACACGTTTCACAACGTGTCCTCGTTCTTTTTCTCTCAACTACTCGATCCGCTCGAAGTCGGCCGCGCCGTGCTTGCACAATGGGCACACATAATCGGGGGGCAGTTCTTCGCCCTCGTACACGTAGCCGCAGATCTTGCAGCGCCAGCCTTTTCTCTTGCCCGCTTGCGGCCGGGGCTTGATGTTCTTGTGATAGAAGGCGTACGTCGCCGGCTCTTTGCCGGACATGATCTCTCCGCCCTCGATATCCGCGAGGAACAGCGAATGCGAACCCAGTTCCCACGCTTGCAGGACTTTTCCCGAGAACCAGGCGTTCACATGTTCGGTTGGGATCAAAATGCCGTTGGCCGTGCGAATGGTCTCAACGCCGGCAAACTTGTCGGCGTCGCGCCCGCTCTGGAAACCGAAGCGCTGAAACAGATCGAACGGCGCCGTGATATCGAGGATCGCCACGTTGAATCGCCCCGTGCGCGCGATCATATCGT
This sequence comes from Pyramidobacter sp. CG50-2, assembly GCF_003612005.1. NCBI lineage: Bacteria > Thermotogati > Synergistota > Synergistia > Synergistales > Dethiosulfovibrionaceae > Pyramidobacter > Pyramidobacter sp. CG50-2. Next base: position 2,769 of record NZ_RAWT01000031.1, on the reverse strand, counting down.
GAGTGTAGTTCTGTTTGCAGACCGAGATGGTCACATGGGCGGGGGCTGCCGACACCTGCGTTACCGTGTTGATGATACAGCCGTTGTCCTTGCCGTTTTCCGCCGCGCTGAGCACAAACAAACCGTACGTCAGCTGATGCATAATTCGCGAATCCATAAAGAAACCCCTTCCTCTGCCCCGAATCCCGCGGCGCAAGAACGGATTCCGCGCCGCTCCCCTCTTCGCCGCGTCGGAAATAAAAACTCCGGCCCCCGCCGGACATTTCCTCAGCGGCCCCCTGCGCAAGCGTCGATTATTTTTCTTTTTGATTATACCATGCGCTTCGTCCCGTGTGAGGAAAGAGCGGAGAACGTTCAGCCCTCGGAATATTTTGCTCCTCCCATGAATTGAGCTTCATCGAGGCTGAAAAGAGTGTCGACGAACAGGTCGCGGAAATACGCAGGGCCGCGCCGCGCCGCGCACGTTCCGGCGGCAGCCTGCTCGCCGCTCAGCCCCACGACGGCGCAGACGGCGGCCGCCGCGCGCAGGGAATTTTCGACGGCGAACGCGGCGCCGAGCAGCGACGACAGCATGCAGCCCATACCCGTGACGCGGGCCATCATCGCATCGCCGTTGCCAACGCTGAACGTTCGGCGTCCGTCGGTGACCGCATCGACGGCGCCGGAAGCAACCGCTACGCAGCCGTACCGCCGCGCCAGCTGCACCGCAGTTTCGTGCGCAGACGCCGCGTCTTCCGAAGATGCGTCGACGCCCCTCGCCGTTCCCGTGTCGCCAAGCAGGGCTCGGATCTCCGCGCCGTTGCCCCGTACGCAGGCCACGGGAAATTCTTTCAGCAGCGCGATGCAGCTGCGGCGGCGGAGCGAAGAAGCGGCAACGCCGACCGGATCGACAATGATCGGATGCCCGCGCTCGGCGGCCTGCCGCGCCGCTTTTCCCATGGAATCCAGCTGCGCGATGGCCCCCATATTGACCACCAGCGCGTCGGCATGGCGCTGCACCTCTTCCACCTCATCGGGATGAGCGGCCATAAAGGGACGCGCGCCGGCGGCCAGCAGGACGTTGGCGCAGTCGTTCACGGTCACCGGGTTGGTGAGGCAGTGGACGAGCGGACGGCGGCGGGAAATTCTCTCCCACACCGCCCACAGTTCAGCGGGAACCGCCATGCCGTTCTCCCGAAATATTCCGCTCAGCTTCGAGCAGCCCCAGCCTTTTCATGGCGACGGTGATCACGGCGCCGATCGCCGTGCCGCCGGCGGAACTGATCAGAAACGGCACGACGAAAGTCAGCAGCGCGGCTTTGTCGTTGCCCAACACAAAACGCGCCACGGGATAGGACAGCATCCCGCCGATCAACCCCGTGCCGGCGATCTCCCCCAGCCAGGCGGCAGGAAGCCGCCGAACCAGCCGGTACAGAACGCCGGCCAGCAGCGCGCCGCACATGCTCCCGGGGAACGCGAGCGGCGTGCCGGCGCCGATGAGGTTGCGGATCAGACTGGCGATGAACGCCGCCGCCACATTCCACGCCGGCCCGAGAAAAACGGCGCCGAGAATGTTGGCGAGATGCTGCGCCGGCGCGCACTTGGCCCCGAAAACGGGAAAGGAAAAAAACGACCCCACCACGGCAAACGCGGCCAGAACGGCCGTAAACGCGATCTTTCTGACTCGTAAATTGTTCATGGACTCCTCCTTGAAAACGTGCTCCCGAAAAAAAATTCCGCTCTCTTTCCTGCCCATCTGTCTGTACAGAGCCGACGCCGGCTCCGCTGCCGGTCCAGACGGTTTTCCGGCAAACAAAAAAGCGGCGCCCTGTCGGACACCGCCATTACGTTCGTTCACGCATCTTACATCCCTCCGTTGGCATTATCCAATTCAGGTTCCGGGTCGAAGCTCAGCGCTTCCTCTCAGCCGTTTCCAGCTCCCCGCGTCAGATTATTCAATTGTGAAAACAGACGGCCGTTTCCGTCGGCTGCCGCAAAACTCCCCATCACCCGCGAACGATACAAAATAACCCGGCTTGAAAGGCCGGGAGAAATACTCTGGTGGATCGTACAGGACTTGAACCTGTAACCCTCTGATTAAGAGTCAGATGCTCTGCCAGTTGAGCTAACGATCCATATTTGAAACTTATGAACTTGGTGCGAAGGAGGGGACTTGAACCCCTACGCCCGAAGGCACCAGATCCTAAGTCTGGCGCGTCTGCCAATTCCGCCACCCTCGCAACGCGCCTCGCACGACACGGGGAATTATAGCATCCCCGCGCCGGACGTGACAAGTGGATTTTCCGTCAGGAGCAAATGATCGTTTGAAGTCGAAATATTCAGCTATTTCAAGGTTGTAAACAAAGCAGATACTTTGAGAGAGCCGAGACATAACGCGGACAAGAGCGCTTTTTCCCGCGAGCGGGGACCTCGTGACGAGATTTGATACTGACGCCTTAAGAAACAGGACTCAGTGACAAAGAGCGCCGAGCGCCCCGAGGAAGGCCGTATGTCCGAGCGGCGGAGGTCTCTCCGGGCGCTTTTGATCGCAACATTTCAATCGAGAAACAATATTGGAACAAAACGACACGATTCGTCCCGTCTCTCGTCTTGTCCGCTTCATCGTCATCTGCGCCCACAAAAAACGCCGAAGCGCATAACGCGCACAGGGTACGCGAAAAACGCTTCGACGCCTTGGATTTACTGAGCTTGGTGGATCGTACAGGACTTGAACCTGTAACCCTCTGATTAAGAGTCAGATGCTCTGCCAGTTGAGCTAACGATCCATAT
>NZ_RAWT01000030.1:0-32122 GCF_003612005.1 Pyramidobacter sp. CG50-2 | reverse complement strand
GTGTTTCTTTGTATTCTACCGCAGGGAGGCTTTCTTGGGATGAACTTACTTTTCTGCGTTGCGGCTTTCTTCTTCTCATGAGCTTAATGGCAATTTCCTCGAGTGGGTTTTCGTAAGCGATTGCCCTGTCAAAAAGTGCGCCGAGGCCGAAGCTTCGTCGTTTTTTCTGCTATAATAGATTGGTTCTGGTTCCATAAATCTGCCCGCGCGGCGTTGGAAGGAGGCCCGGCATGTTCATTCCCATCGAAGGCGAGGACTGCATTTTCCTCGAGAACGTCGTCGCGCTGGTCCACGACGAAGGGCGCACCACGGTTTATTACGGCGACGGGCACACCGGCGTGACGGGATTCCGTCCGGTGACGCTGAGGCGGCGCTATCGGGAATTGATGAGGGGAGCGCGGCATGTGGAGCTTCCCCGTTCACAGGAGGTCAATGGTTCATGAGCACTCAGTACACAGCCGAAGACATACAGATTCTGGAAGGTCTCGACCCCGTCCGCAAGCGGCCGGGCATGTACATCGGCGACACGACGACGAGAGGCCTTCACCACTGCGTGTACGAGGTGGTCGACAACGCGGTCGACGAAGCGCTGGCCGGCTTCTGCTCGGAGATCGCGGTGACGCTGCACGCCGACCAGAGCGTCAGCGTGTCCGACAACGGCCGCGGCATCCCCGTGGATCCGCATCCTTCCAACGGGCGTCCCGCCCTCGAGGTGGTGCTGACGGTGCTGCACGCGGGCGGCAAGTTCGACAACCACAATTACAAGATTTCCGGCGGGCTGCACGGCGTCGGCGTCTCGGTCGTGAACGCGCTTTCCGAATGGCTGGAGGTAACGGTCTACCGCGACGGCAGGGAATGGCACGAACGTTTCGAGCGCGGCACGCCCGTTTCCGGCCTGACCGGCGGCACCCCGACGGCGAAGCGCGGCACGACGGTGACGTTCAAGCCCGACGCGGAGATTTTCGACGAGGTGACCTTTTCGGCCGAAACGCTGGGCAACCGCTTCCGCGAAATGGCCTTCCTGATCCCCGGGCTCAAGTTCGTCTTCGTCGACGAGGCCGAAGGCAAGACCTGGACGTATCATTACGAAGGCGGCGTCTCGGAGTTCGTCGCCTACATCAATCAGGGCAAGCAGACGCTGACGCCCAAACCGATCGTCATCCGCGGCGAAAAGGACGGCGTGGCGGTGGAAGTCGGCTTTCAGTACACCGACGAGTACATCGAGCGGCTTTACTCGTTCGCCAACCTGATCAATACGATCGAGGGCGGAACTCACGTGGCCGGCCTGCGCAGCGCCATCACGCGCGGCATCAACGAGGGGGCCCGCCGCGCCGGCGTGCTCAAGGAAAAGGACGAAAACCTCTCCGGCGACGACCTGCGCGAGGGGCTGACCTGCGTGCTTTCCGTCAAGCTGGGCAATCCCCAGTTCGAAGGGCAGACCAAGACCAAGCTGGGCAACGGCAACGTCAAGGGCATCGTCGATTCGATTCTCTACGACGGCATCCTGCAGGAGCTCGAAGAGGATCCGTCGGTGATCAAGCCGATCATCGAAAAAGCCATCAAGGCCCGCCAGGCCCGCGAAGCCGCCAAGAAGGCCCGCGAGCTCGTGCGCAAATCGGCGATGAGCGGCCTTTCGCTGCCGGGCAAGCTGGCCGACTGTTCCAGCCGCACCGCCGAGAACTGCGAGGTCTACATCGTCGAGGGAGACTCGGCCGGCGGCAGCGCCAAGCAGGGGCGCGACCGCAAGTTCCAGGCCATCCTGCCCCTGCGCGGCAAGATCCTCAACGTCGAGAAGGCGCGCATGGACAAGATGCTCGGCAGCAAGGAGATCCGCGTCATCATCCAGGCGCTCGGCTGCGGCATCGGCGAGGACTTCGACATCGGCAAGCTGCGCTACAACAAGATCATCATCATGACCGACGCCGACGTCGACGGCGCCCACATCAGCACGCTGCTGCTGACGTTCTTCTTCCGCCACATGCGCGAGCTGATCGAAAAAGGCCATATCTATCTGGCCGTGCCGCCGCTCTATCGCGTGCAGGTCGGCAAGAAAGTCGACTACCTCTACAGCGACAAGGAGCTGCGCAAAGTCATGGACGGACTTGCGGCCGACGGCAAAAAAGCCGCCGTGCAGCGCTACAAGGGCCTGGGCGAGATGAATCCCGGCCAGCTCTGGGAGACGACGATGGACCCCGCCACGCGCCTGCTCAAGCAGATCGAGCTGGACGACCTGGCCGGCGCCGACCAGTACTTCGACATCCTCATGGGCGACCGCGTCGAGCCGCGCCGCCAGTTCATCGAAGAGCACGCCCATGAAGTGCACAATCTGGACGTGTGATTCCCGCGACAACAAAAAAGCTTCAACCGAACGTTCGCGTTCGGTTGAAGCTTTTTTCATTTCCCCGATTCGGTTCACGCTTTCTTTTTCGCGAAGCAGCCCCACATCAGCGCGCCGAACAGCACGCCGCCGACGATGTTGCCCAGCGTCACGGGCAGGAGATTGCCGGCGAGGAAATTTTTCCACGTCAGTCCGCTCAGGTCAAGGCCGGCCTCCGCCGCCTTCTGCGCGTACAGCGGCACGTTCTTTGCGAACAGAGCGGCGGGGACGTAGAACATGTTCGCCACGCTGTGTTCGAAACCGCACATGACGAAAAACGCTATGGGAAAGTACGCGCCCGCGGCGCGCCCGCACAGGTCTTTGCCGGAAAGGGCCAACAGCACGGCCGCACAGACAAGGATATTGCACAGCGCTCCCAGCAGCACGGCCGGGACAAAATCCAGCGCGCACTTCGCGGTCGCGAGTTTCATCGTGAACAGCGCCAGTCCGCCGTCGGAGTAATGCAGCTGTCCTGCATAAACGCCCGCGGCGGCGGTCAGCGCCGCGCCGACGAAGTTCCCGACGTAGGCGCAGCCCCAGTTGCGCACCATGCTGCCGACGGTCGCCGTGCCGTCAAGCACGGCGATGGAGATCAGGCAGTTGCCTGTGAACAACTCCGCGCCCAGCAGGACCACCATGATCAGGCCAAAAGGGAAGACCAGTCCCGACAACAGGCGAACCGATGCGGCTGCGCCGGCGCCGTGCGAAATTACGTTTGCCGCCGCAGCCGCTATGGCGATGCAGAACCCCGCCAGCATGCCCAGCAGCAAGATCTTCCAGACAGGCAGACGAGTTTTCGCAGCTCCCGCCGCGGCGTAATTGGCGACGACTTCCGCCGGGGAAAACAGGTTCATCGTTCCACCTCAGGCGTCGCCGTGCGGTCTTTGAAGATATGTGTCACGTCATACACACTCCGTTTCTTTTCCGAAATAATCGCCGTCGCTTCAAAATCTTCCGCGGCGGCGTCGTGCCCCGGCGCGTCCTGAAGGGGCGATCGCACTGCGGCAAGCCCTTCAGAACGCGCGGTGAAAATCCGGACGCGGCTTTCGCGAACGTCTCTATTTTTCAGTTTCCCACCGCACCGTCGGCAGACGATCGTTTAACTCTCGACGAAACCGACGACTTCGCCGATGTAAATCGTGTGGGGAGCTTCTTCGGCGTAATAAGCTTTGGCCGCGTCGGCGGGGATGTTCGCCAGTTCCATGTCGTGGCGGTAGATTTTTTTGCAGATCAGCGTCAGTTCGGCCTGGGCGAAGGTGACGCCGTGTACGACCGCCCGCGGCGTCAGGCGGGTCAGCGCGATTTTATCGCCGTCGCGCCCCGATTTGGAGCCGAGGATCGTCAGGTCGCGGCGGTATTCTTGGGGATAGAAGCCGACGGTGAAATATTCGTTTGCGTCCATGAAGCCGTGCGTGCAGCGCACGGGCTTGACGAAGACCGTGACGACGTTCTTGTTCCACAGCGTGCCCAGCTGCCCCCAGCCGATGGTCATGGCGTTGTAATCGCCGATCGATCCGGCCGCCAGCAACGCCCAGTCCTTGTTGAAAAGTTCGAAAACGTTCACGTTCAGTTCATCGATGTTTTTCACGATCGTGACCTCCCATAAATGACGCCGGGCACAGTCGCTCCGGCGCGGAATCCGCTTTTTCGAGCGCGGCGCGGCAGATCGATTGAATCGTGTTTTTGCAACGACTCATGCCATGTTCGGTGAAAAATGTTCCACGTGGAACATTTTCGAAGGCGTCCGTTTCGCCGGCGCGCTACGCCTCGCGGTCGACGAGGCGGCGGATCAGGGCCATGTCGAGATGCTCGCGCAGGGTCTGAGCCAGCGTGTCGTACTGCCGCTCCTTGTACGCCTTCCAGTCGAACGGACGCGCGTCGAGCGTCACCCCCTTACGACGGGCCAGCGCGCCGAGTACGGCGCGGCGGCAGGCTTCGCTGTCGAAAAAGCCGTGCAGGTAACAGCCGTACACGCTGTCGCGCTGGCAGCCGTCGGGCGCGCCGTTTTCAAGCCGGAGCAGCGGCTCCGCGCCGTCGTCGCGGCAGGTCGTGCCGCAGTGGATTTCGTAGCCTTCGAATTCGGCACCGCTCAGCGCGGCGAAAACGCCTTTTACGGAGCCCGCGCGGGCTGTCGTGCGCGTGCGGCGCTTTTCGGGCCGAAAGCGCGTGACGACCGGCAGCAATCCCATGCCGGCGATCGAACCGCCGCCTTCCACGCCCTCTTCGTCGACGATCTCGCGCCCCAGCATCTGGTAGCCGCCGCAGATGCCGATCACGGGCGCGCCGGACGCGGCCAGCTTCTTCACGGCGGCTTCCAGGCCGGAGGCGCGCAGCCATTTCATGTCGCCGATGGTGTTCTTCGTGCCGGGGAGAATGACGAGGTCGGGGGCGCCGAGGGCGCGAACGTTTTCCACGTAGCGCACGCCCACGCCGTCGGCTGCGTCAAGCGCCGAAAAGTCGGAAAAGTTGGAGAGGCGCGGCAGGCGGATCACGGCCACGTCGAGCGGAGATGCGGCGCGGCGCTGGCCGAGCCGGTCGCTGAGGCTGTCTTCGTCGTCGATGTCGAGCGGCGTCCAGGGCACCACGCCCGCCACGGGACGGCCCGTCAGTTCTTCCAGCTGCTTCAGACCGGGCAGAAGCAGCTTCAGGTCGCCGCGGAACTTGTTGACGATCGTCGCCTTGACGAGCGCGCGCTCTTCCGGTTCCAGCAGCGCCAGCGTGCCCACGAGCTGGGCGAAGACGCCGCCGCGGTCGATGTCGCCGGCCAGCAGCACGGGGATGCCGAGGCGCTTCGCCAGCCCCATGTTGACGAAGTCGTCGGCTTTCAGGTTGATCTCCGCGGGGCTGCCGGCCCCCTCCACGACGATCAGGTCGTACTCGGCGTCCAGCTTTCGGTACGCGTCGAGCACGCAGGGCCAGAGCGCGTGCTTCATGGCGTAATACCCTTCGGCCGTGTAGTTGCCGTAGACTTCGCCGTTGACGATCACCTGCGAGCCCTTGTCGCTGGTGGGTTTGAGCAGCACCGGGTTCATCGCGTAACTGGGTTCGAGGCCGCAGGCCTCGGCCTGCACGGCCTGGGCGCGGCCGATCTCCAGTCCCTCGCGGGTGATGAACGAGTTAAGCGCCATGTTCTGCGACTTGAACGGCGCCACGCGCAGCCCGTCCTGCCGGAAGACGCGGCACAGCCCGGCGACGAGCAGACTCTTGCCCACGCCCGACATGGTCCCCTGAATCATAAGCGACTTGGCCATTTGCGAAAATCCTTTCCCCGCTCGAAACTCGCGCGCGACGGCGCGCCGCGCGGCTAGTCAAACTCCGGTTCCTGCTCCAGTTCCGTCGGCGTTTTGCAGCGCCGCGCCGAAAAACGGATCAGCCCGTCGTCGACCTCAAACAGGTGCAGCTTCCCCTTGACGGGAAAATATTCAACCGGCCGCGGATTTTTCAAAATCCAGCCCCAGATCCCCTCCGTCGGCTGGATGTCCGCCAGCGTTGCCACACAGACGGCCACGCCGGCAGGACACTGTTTCATGCCTTCGACCCCGAACTCCTCGACGATCCCCGGCTCGCGGTTCGTCGAAGCGCAGATCAGCAGATCGCCCCGGTAATCTGTCTTCCACGTGCGATATTCCACCTCCTTTTCCCCGCTCTCGATAAACCACGCGTACGGCTGGCGAACGGACAGAGCTTTCATGGCGAGACTCCTTTCGTTTCCCATTTTTGCCGCCGTTGCGATTATCCCGATTTTACGCTTGCGGCGGTCGATTTTGCGTCTATAATAATACATAACCAATAAACGCGCATTCATTACGGATATTAAAATTATAGCAGACGGGAGCGTTCGCGCATGGCGATTATTATCGATAACGTCAACTCAACTTTGAAGAACGATTTGGAACGCACGATCAAAAAACATGAAAAAATTTCCATCGCCGCCGGATGCTTTTCCATGTACGCGTGGCAAGAACTGAAAAAACGGCTGGACGAAATCAGCGAGCTGCGCTTTATTTTCACCGAGCCGACGTTTATCGCCGAAAAAACGCCCGCCGCCCTGCGCGAATTTTACATTCCCCGCCGCGACCGCGAGCGCAGCCTGTACGGCTCCGAGTTCGAGATCAAGCTGCGCAACGAACTGACGCAAAAAGCGATCGCCAAAGAGTGCGCCGATTGGATCAGGAGGAAAGCGACCTTCAAGTCCAACGCCACTCAAACGCGCATGCCCGGCTTTATGATCGCCGGCGAAACCGTTTACGCGCCGCTCAACGGCTTCACTACCGTCGATCTGGGCTGCGAGCGCGGCAATGACGCTTTCAATCTGATCGCCAAACTCGACTCGCCGGAAAACGCCCGGCCGTACCGCCAAACCTTCGACGCCTTATGGAACGATCCCGCCAGGCTCCAGGACGTCACCGGCGTCGTCATCGACGCCATGTCCGCCGCCTACCGCGAAAACTCGCCCGAATTCATCTATTTTTACGCTCTCTACAATCTGTTCAGCGAATTTCTCGACGATATCTCCAACGTGGATAGCCTGCCCAACGAAGCTACCGGCTTCAAACAGAGTCAGATATGGAATCTGCTCTTCAACTTCCAGAAAGACGCCGCGCTCGGCGTCGTCAGCAAACTGGAAAAATACAACGGCTGCATCCTCGCCGACAGCGTCGGACTGGGCAAGACGTTTACCGCCCTGGCCGTGATCAAGTACTACGAAAACCGCAACAAAAACGTGCTCGTCCTCTGCCCCAAAAAACTTTCCGCCAACTGGGAGACTTACAAGAGCAACTACAAAAACAATCCCGTCGCCGCCGACCGCCTGCGCTACGACGTGTTGTACCACACCGACCTGTCGCGCGACCGCGGCCGCAGCAACGGCATCGATCTGGAACGCCTCAACTGGGGCAACTATGATCTGCTCGTCATTGACGAGAGCCACAACTTCCGCAACGGCGGCTCCACGACCGAAGAAAAAGAAAACCGCTACCTGCGCCTGATGAATCGCGTCATCCGCGCCGGCGTGCGCACCAAAGTGCTGATGCTCTCCGCCACCCCCGTCAACAACCGTTTCGCCGATCTGCGCAACCAGCTTGCCCTCGCCTACGAAGGCGATCCCGACCAGATCGACGCAAAACTCGATACGGGCAAACCGATCGACCAGATCTTCAACGCCGCGCAGAAAGCCTACAACGAATGGGGACAGCTCCCCGCCGAAGAGCGCAGCGTGCAAAGCCTGCTCAACCGCCTCGATTTCGACTTCTTCAAGCTGCTCGACAGCGTCACTATCGCCCGCTCGCGCAAGCATATCCAGAAATATTACGACACCGCCGCCATCGGCCGCTTTCCCGTCCGGCTCAAGCCCGTCAGCCGCCGCCCCGGCCTCACCGACCTGCCCGGCATCGCTTACGAAGAGATTTACAAGCGCCTCGAACTGCTCAACCTCGCCGTTTACATTCCCTCGAACTACATCCATCCCTCGCAGCGCGAAAAATACGCGCGACTGTATCAGGAAAAGAACGAAGGCCTCTCGCAGCTCGGGCGCGAAAAAGGAATTCGCCGCCTCATGGCCATCAACCTGCTGAAGCGCCTGGAAAGCTCCGTCAACTCCTTCCACATGACCCTCAGCAAAATCATGGACGCTATCGGCGAGCAGATCGTCGCCGTACAGCGCTTTCAGGAAAGCGGCGGAGGCTGCGGCACGCGCCGCCTTTTCGAAGCCTCGCCTGCCGGCGGACTCGACGCCGACGACGAAAACACCGACTACTTCACCGCCGGGCGCACCGCCCAGATCGACCTCGGCGATATGGATTACGTTTCCTGGAGCCGCGACATGGAAAGCGACCTCGTGATCCTGCGCGATCTGGCCGCAATGACCAAAAAAATCACGCCGGAACACGACCTCAAACTACAGGCGCTTTTCGCCCAGATCGACGAGAAAATGGCCCGTCCCATCAATCCCGGCAACCGCAAGATCCTTATCTTCACCGCGTTCGCCGATACCGCCGACTACCTTTACGATCAGGTCAGCGAGTACGTGCGCGGCGCATACGGGCTGTACGCCGCCGAGATCACCGGCAGCACCGAAGGCCGTTCCAACCTTCCCGGCCTTCGGGCCGACCTCAACCACGCGCTGTCCTGTTTCTCGCCGCGCTCCAAAGAACGCGATCTGCTCATGCCGGACAGCCCCGGCGACATCGACGTCCTTATCGCCACCGACTGTATCTCCGAAGGCCAAAATTTACAGGACTGCGATTACGTGATCAACTACGACATCCACTGGAACCCCGTGCGCATCATCCAACGCTTCGGACGCGTCGACCGCATCGGCAGCCGTAACGACCGAGTCCAGCTCGTCAACTTCTGGCCCGATCTGAACCTCGACGAGTACATCAACCTCAAGGCCCGCGTCGAAGCCCGCATGCGCCTGACCGTCATGTCGTCCACCGGCGATTCCGCCGACGATCCCGTCAACGACGAAAAACAGGATCTCGAATATCGCAGCCGCCAGCTCAAGCGCCTGCAGGAAGAAGTCGTCGACATCGAAGACATGCAGAGCGGCGTCTCCATCATGGACTTGGGACTGAACGAATTCCGCCTCGACCTGCTCGAATACATGAAAAGCAATTCCGGCATAGAGAACGCACCGCACGGCCTGCACGCCCTCGCCGCCGCGCGGGACGGACTGCCCGCCGGCGCCGTCTTCGTGCTGCGCAACGTCGACGAAAGCGTCAACGCAGGGCGCCGCAACCAGCTCCATCCGTTCTACATGGTCTATATCGGCGCCGACGGCCGGGTCGTCTGCGACTACCTCAACCCCAAACGCCTGCTCGACGCCATGCGCCTCCTCTGCAAAGACCGTTCCCAGCCCGACCGCAAGCTTTGCGCCCAGTTCAACGCCCAAACCGACGACGGCCGTAAAATGGATTCCATATCGAAGCTGCTCAACGACGCCATCCAGTCCGTCATCCAGACCAGGGAAGAGAGCGATATCGACAGCCTGTTCGCGGCGGGCGGAACGTCCGCGCTCGAATCCGAAATATCGGGACTCGACGACTTCGAGCTGGTATGCTTCCTTGTGGTCAGATAAGGAGGAAGACCTTTGTTTGGCTTGCCCAGGACAACTGCGGTCGATAAACGAATCCCCAAGCGGAAATTTTACGAGAAGATCCCGATTTCCCCCGCCCTGAAACGGGACTTTATCGAACAGATCAGGAACGTTTATTGGCGCAACAAAATCGCGGCGGCAACGGTCAACGTCGCCGCCGGCGCGACCGTGACGGAAGTGGAAGTGTTCGAGATCGAACTGAGCGGCGGCGCGCTGAACGAAGAACTCCTGCGGCAGATCGACCGCGAGATCCCCTACCACATCGTTTTCGCGCTCGAGTACGGGGAACGGCACCAACTCTGGATTTCCTACAAAGAGCCGGCGGCCGCCGGACGCGTCGCCTTTAAAGTCGAGAACTGTTATCACACGGACTGGCTGCGCGAAGACGACTTTTCCCTGAAAATCGAAGGTCTCGACCTCGACGCCGTCTACGAGAACTTTGTCCGCCAAATCGCCGGCAACGCCCTGCGCCGGGGACGCGACGCCGCCGAAAGCCTGAAACGTTCCGTGGAACGGGAAACGCGGCGACGCCGGCTCGAGAAACAGATCGACGCGCTCGAAAACAAAATCCGCCGGGAAAAGCAGCTCAACCGGCGGGTGGAGATGAATGCAAAGCTGAAACAATTAAAAAATAAAACGGAGGTATCGTAATTGAATCATGAAGAAGAAGTGCGAAAACTTTTGTCTTCTCTTACAGCTTCCGGCACATTAAAGAGCCGAGAGAGTACTACTGTTGAATTCAAAGAAGCATTCAACAAAGCAAATACTCCTAAGTACGCAAAGACTATGGCGGCTTTTTCTAATAATCGAGGAGGCTACATCATTTTCGGTGTCACAGATAGCCCTCGGACAATCAAAGGGTTGCAGAATAATAATTTCGAGAATCTCAATCAAGAGCAATTTACAGAAGCGATAAATTCTTTATTTGCTCCCGCAATTGAGTATGAATGTAACACATTGCAGTTGAAACCTATCGAAGGAGAAGAAACTGTAATGCAGAAAAAAATCGGATGGATTTATACCGAAAAATCGGAAGATAAACCAATCATTGCATTGAAAGCAAATAGCGGGGAAAAGATTTCCAGTGGAGATATTTATTATCGTTACCGCGCACGCAATGAAAAAATTAAATATGCAGAAATGCGACATATTATCGACGAACATACTACCAAAGAGCGTGAACGACTTCTAAAGCTTCTCGAGGCAATCAAAGCAAGCGGTACAACTAAGCTTGGCATTGTGAACTATTCGGACAGCAAATTTTCAACCCCATATGGAGTTGACATTGCCTTTGATCGAAAATTAGTTGCTAAAGTACTGAAAAAGGCAAAATTCATCAAGGAAGGTAGCTTTAACGAGACAGAAGGTATTCCTGTAATTAAAGTGACCGGAAATATTGACCTAGCGGAAGAAGTTCCGGTGCCAGAGGGAAATCCTGATGATACGCATCCTTATATACAAAAACAAATGGCTAAAAAACTTAAGATTGATAGACAAGATCTATATGCTTTAATCTGGTATTACAAGATGAAAGAGGCTAATAAATACCATCTTGAGATTACAACATCAGAGAGTAGCAAAACACATAAATTTTCCGAATTTGCACTTCAATTCTTACGAGAGAAACTGAAGGAATTAGATGAAAACCCAGAAGAATTCAATAGAATTCGTGAGTCCTTTTGTGAGTCCCGTAGAAATCGGAAGAGATAAGGAGGAACAATTATTTGGATAAAATGCGAATGGAATCCCCGGATCTGACGGCGGGGAACGTTGAGAAGATCGGGGCGATGTTTCCGAACTGCGTTACGGAGACGATCGACGCACACGGCACGCTGAAAAAGGCCGTCAACTTCAAGATTCTCAAGCAGATGCTCTCTGATGAAGTCATCGACGGCGACGAGGCGTATGAATTCACCTGGGTGGGCAAAAAGGCGGCGATCCTGGAGGCCAACCGGCCCATTCGCAAGACCCTGCGCCCCTGCCCCGCGGAGAGCAAGAACTGGGACACGACGGAGAACCTCTACATCGAGGGCGACAATCTGGAAGTGCTGAAGCTGCTGCAGGAAAGCTACCTCGGCAAAGTCAAGATGATCTACATCGACCCGCCGTACAATACCGGGAACGACTTCGTTTACGCCGACGATTTCGTGCGGTCTCAGGACGAAGAAAACCGCCAGATGGGCGTATTTGACGAAGAAGATAACCGGCTGTTCAGGAATACCGATACCAACGGCCGCTTTCATTCGGACTGGTGTTCGATGATCTATCCGCGCCTGAAGCTGGCGGCAAGCCTGCTCCGCGACGACGGCGTGATCTTTATCAGCATCGACGATCATGAAGTCGCGAATATGCGGAAAATATGCGAGGAGATCTTCGGCGCGCAAAACTTCGTCGCCCAGCTTGTCTGGGAACGCGCCTACTCTCCCAAAAACGACGCGCGTTTTATCTCGAACAGTCACGATTACGTGTTGATGTACGCGCGCAACATCAACGACTTCGTCGTCGGCCGCCTACCGCGGACGATCGAAGCCAATGCGCGCTATTCAAATCCCGACGACGACCCGCGCGGAATATGGATGTCTGATAATATGACAGTTAAAACTTATACGCCTGACTGCGACTATCCAATTACGACCCCTTCGGGGGTCGTGAGAGAGCCTCCAGCAGGTCGCTGCTGGAGTCTCTCCAAAAACGCGTTTTTGGAGAGACTCCGCGACAATCGAATCTGGTTCGGTCCTAACGGCAATGGCGTACCACGAATTAAACGTTTCTTGTCGGAGCTGAAATTTGACGGCATGGCGCCCACTTCGATCTTGTTCTACAAGGAGGTAGGGCACAGCCAAGAAGGCGCGCAGGAGGTAGGCAAACTGCTGGGCGGCGGTTATTTCAACGGCCCCAAGCCCGTCCGTTTGCTGAAACGTCTGCTCACCCTCGCCCATACGGAAAAGGATTCTCTCGTTCTCGACTTCTTCTCCGGCTCAGCCACTACCGCTCACGCGGTGATGCAGCTCAACGCCGAAGACGGCGGACAAAGAAAATTTATCATGGTTCAGCTTCCCGAAGCGTGCAACGAGAAAAGCGAAGCCTTTAAAGCCGGTTACAAGAATATCTGCGAAATCGGCAAAGAGCGCATCCGCCGCGCGGGCGAGAAAATCAGGAATGAAAAAGCGGAGGCGGGCAATTCTTCGTTGGACGTCGGTTTCCGCGTCTTCAAGCTGGACGATTCCAACATGAAAGGCGTCTATTACGCCGCGGACGAGATCGACCAGCGTCGGCTCGAGGACATGATCTCCAACATCAAGGACGGCCGCGGCGATCTCGACCTGCTGTTCGGCTGCCTGCTGGATTGGGGGCTGCCGCTCTCGATGCCGTACCGTTCGGAGCAGATCGGCGGCTGCACGGTGCACACCGTGGGCGACGGCGATCTGATCGCCTGTTTTGCCGACAGAATTCCCGAATCGGTCGTCAGGGAGATCGCCAAGCGCAAGCCGCTGCGCGCGGTGTTCCGCGATTCCTGCTTCGCCGACAGTCCGTCGAAGATCAACGCGTTCGAGATTTTCAAGTCGTACATGCCGGAGGATGCGGGCGACATCAGCAAGCGCGTCAGGGTGCTTTAAGGAGGGGCGAAATGAAAAAGAATGCGGAACTGGCCCCAAAAACTTCTGCCGTTCCTGCCGTGGGGCTGGACACCTTGTGCCAGAATGCGATTCAGCTTATTCAGTACGCTCGCCACACTGCGGCACGGCAGATCAACACGGTGCAGTTGATGACCTTTTACTCCATCGGCCGCTGGATTATCGAAGGGCAGCAGCATGGCGAACGGCGGGCAGAATATGGCAGGCAGATTATAAAAAATTTGTCCGACGTCTTGACGGAACGGTTCGGCAAGGGGTTCTCGGTTGATACGCTCGAGAACGCAAGGAAGTTTTATCTGAATTATCAGGATCGAATTTCCGATACGGTGTTTCGGAAATTCGCAGAGGAAAAATCCGATGCGGTGTTTCGGTTTTTGGAGGAAGAACCGCCTTTTAGATTGTCGTTCTCCCATTATCTGATCCTTTGCCGTATTCGCAACAATGACGAGAGACGCTTTTACGAGATAGAGGCGTACAAGGGAAACTGGAGCGTCAGAACGCTTCAGCGTCAGTATGGCAGTTCGCTGTACGAGAGGCTGCTGTTGGGGGCGGAGAGGAAAAATATTCTCGCCTTGGCTGAAAAAGGGCAGAGCGTCGAGAACGCGGACGACCTGAAAAAAGACCCTTACGTTCTTGAATTTCTCGGTTTGCAGGATAAGCCGGAGTACGCGGAGTCGGAACTGGAGTCAAGAATCATCGGCCATCTGCAGGAATTCCTGATGGAAATGGGAAAGGGATTTACATTTGTCGGCAGACAGGTGCGATTCAGTTTTGACGAGGATCATTTCAGGGTAGATTTGGTACTTTATAACAGGCTTCTGAAGTGTTTTGTGCTGATCGATTTAAAGGTCGGGAAGCTGAAGCACCAAGACATTGGACAGATGCAGATGTACGTAAATTATTACGACAGATACGAAAAAACGGACGATGAAAATCCTACCGTCGGCATCCTTCTCTGCAGCGACAAAAACGACAGTATGGTCGAAATGACGCTGCCAAAGGACGCAAATATCTACGCTTTTTCGCATTCGGCTTTGCGCGAAGGCTGGGACAATCCCAACGTCTTCCAGATCTGCACGTTGAAGCAGAGCGGCAGCGACGTGCGCAAGCGTCAGGAAGTCGGACGGGGTCTGCGCCTGTGCGTCGATCAGGATGGGGAGCGCATGGATACGAACGCGCTCGGCGACGACGTTCACAACGTCAACGTGCTGACGGTCATCGCCAGCGAAAGCTACGACCGTTTCGCCAAAGGGCTGCAGAACGAACTTGCCGAGGCGGTCGCCGACCGACCGCAGGCAGTCGCGCCCGAACTGTTCAAGGGGCGGGTTCTGAGGGACGCCGACGGCAACGAGCAGATCGTGGACGGCGAGACGGCTCAGGCAATTTATTTCGATATGATCAAGAACGGCTACGTCGACAAGAGAGGGGCGCTGACCGACACATATTATCGGGACAGGGCCAACGGAGAAGTGAAAGTCGCCGAAGAAGCGGCGGACTGCGCCGAATCGGTGATCGCCATCGTGGATTCCATCTACGACGCCAGGCGGATGCAGCCTGAAAACGCCCGCGACATAAACGTGGAGCTGCGCGTCGATCAGGAAAAACTGGCCATGCCGGAGTTCAAAGAACTTTGGAAGCGTATCAGCCCCAAATCCGCGTATGCCGTGGACTTCAATACGGACGAGCTGACGAAAAAATCGATCGACGCGCTGAACCGAAAATTGCGCGTGGCGAAAATATACTTCAAGGTCGAGAGCGGTTCTCTGACGGAAATCACGTCGAAAGAAGACTTGAAGAGCGGCGGCGCTTTTATCAGGGACGCTTCGGCCGTGTATGACGCTGGCAGGAGAATCGCCGTGAACGGCCGCGTGAAATACGATCTCGTCGGCAAGCTGGTGGAGGAAACCGGCCTGACCCGCAGAGCGATCGTAGAAATCCTTGCCGGCATCGAGAAAACCGTCTTCGATCAGTTCAGGGAAAACCCGGAGGAATTCATCATCAAGGCGGGGACTCTCATCAACGAAGAGAAGGCGACGGTCATCATTCAGCATATCGCGTACAACTTGTTGAACGACCGTTACGAAACCGACATCTTTACCGATCCGACCATCAAAGGCCGCTTGGGCGTCAACGCGATGAAGACTCGGAAGCATCTTTACGATCACATCGTCTACGACTCTTCCAACGAGCAAAAATTTGCCGAAGCGCTCGATACAAGCGGAGAAGTTGCAGTCTACGTTAAACTGCCGGACGGTTTTTACATTTCCACCCCGGTGGGGCGCTACAATCCCGACTGGGCGATCGCGTTCTATGAAGGCAACGTCAAGCACGTCTACTTCGTCGCGGAGACGAAGGGCTCCATGTCATCGATGCAGCTGAGACTGATCGAAGAATCAAAAATCCACTGCGCGCGGGAACATTTCAAGGCGATTAGCAGCGACAGCGTTATCTATGACGTCGTAGACAGCTATCAGTCTTTGCTGGATAAGGTCATGAGATGAGAAATACCGGCGGACGGCGAAAAGCTCCGCAAGCGCGGAAATTTCCATTGGGCAGAGCGCCCCGTTCCCAAAATAGTTTTCGTAACTTCGTTGAAATATGGATTCAGAGTCGGCGGCAATATGATAAACTGTCGTTCAGCGGCTGAAACGCAGCGGCTTTTTCTATTGGAGGCGGCCGCGGCGAAAGCTGGAATTTTTAGAGACGGACGGTGAATGGAATGGCTTTGTCGGACACATTGCGCGGTTTGTGGCGTTGGTTTCTGGACGACGCCGGGCTTCTGGAGCCGGAGAATGGCGGCGAAGACGCGATGCCGGTTGGCGACGATACGCTCTTTGCCGCGCTCGTGGCGGCGGCGGAAGCGCAGAATGCCACGCTGCCAGCAGGAGACGAAACGCTTTTCGCCGCGCTGGTCGCAGCTGCGGAGGCGAAAAGAAACGAGCGCCCCGCAAGCGACGATACGTTTTTCGCCGCGCTGAACGCGGCGGCAGAACTGGAGAGACCGCGCCGCGCGCTCTCCGGGGAAGGAGCGGCGAATGACCTGCCGACTTTGCCTGAAGAGCTGCCGGATGACCTTGACGGCTTCGCGGCGCCAGCCGTGTGTAAAAGAGGTGATGAAGCGGTTCAAGCGACGGTCATGCTGCCCGCGATGGCGGAAAATATCGCCGCGGGAGTTCCGGGGCAAGAAGGTACCGACGAGGATCTCGAGACGGCGGCAGCCGCGCCGCGAACCAAAGCTTCCGTCGCGACCAAGGAAGAGGAAGGCGGCGTTCTCTCCGTCGACGAGCCGCTTCTTTTCCAGTCCGCAGCGGATGATCTCCCGCGGGACGGTGCCGGCTTTTCGAAACCCGACGCGCGGGGCGCGGAAGGGGAGGAGCTTTTTGCCACCGCCGGCAAGGACGAAACGTTACAGGAGACCCGTGGGCGCCATATGTCGCCGCTCGGGCAGCTTGACGGCGAGGAAACGATGAACGAAGAAACCGCTCATGACGGCATTCTGACGGGTATTGGCGAGACACCGTGCGGTCAGGTCGCCGTCAGCGATTCGGCGTGCATCGTCCCCGGAGTCGAGCCGCAAGGCGAAGAAAAGGGCATACCCGCGAATATTTCCGCTTCCAGCGCCGAAGTGCGTGGGGCAAGCGATGGCCTCTGGGCTGCCGAGGCGGCGGAAGAGGCTGACACGCCTCTGGAGCCGCAGCCCGCCGACATTCGCCCGCAGTTGTCCGAGCCGGCGGCATCAACGCCCTTCCGTCAGAAGCGTATCGTCGTTTCGCTGCTCAAAGGGGGCGTCGGCAAGACGACGATCACCTGCTTTCTGGGCACCGCGATCGAGAAAATCTGGGATGAATACGGTTCCGAGCGGCGTCTGCTGGTCGTCGACACCGACCCGCAGGGGTCGAGTACCGATTTCTTCCTGCGCGACAAGAAGCCGGAGGAAGCGCGGACGCTGCGCGCGCTTTTCGAACCGTATCCTTTTCCGGGCGCGGCGAAAACGCTGTTCCACCCGACACGCTACCGCCATATCGACCTGCTGCCGGCGCATATATCCGTTTCCGACGTCATTCCTTCGCCCGAGGGCGATCGGGAGGCCCGTTTGGCGCAGTATCTGGCCGCGGCGGCCGACGATTATTCGCTGATCCTGATCGACACGCCGCCTTCCGATACACTGGCGTTGAGAAACGCGCTGATGGCCGGATCGGGCGTTTTCGTCCCCATCGATCCCAGCCGTCAGGCCATCGCGACGCTGCCCCAGTTTATCAGCACATTTAGCCGTTACAGCCAGTACAACGCGCAGCTGAAACTTTACGGCGTCATCTTCTCGCGCTACGACAGGCGCCGCGCGCTCGACCGCGATATCCGCGACGCCGTTTCCAAACAGCTCGGTCAGAGCGGCATCCGCTGCCGCGAGGCGCCTAACCGCTCGGCGATCTCAAACTGCTATAACAGCTATCTCGGCTTCGAAGGACTCGATCCCGCTAAAGACAAGGACGCTTACGACTTTTTCCGCGATCTGGCGCTTCAGGTCCTGATCGCCTGAGGCAGAGGAGGAGCGATTTTTAATGGCAAAAAGCACGGATGAAAATTTTTTGGGCGCTGAGATCACTGACGCTCTGAATCTTTTGGGAAAAATCGTCCAAGGCGCTCCCGACGCGCCGCACCCTCCCGAGCCGACGCCTGCCCCCGTTCCTGCCGCGGCCGACGACGAGCCGTTGCTCGTATGGTACCGCGCCATGAAGCCGCGCACGATGTGCAGACTGCTGTGGATGGTGCTGCTGCAATGGCAGGCGCGGCGCAGCGGCGGACGGATCCATTTCGAAGAATTCGCGGCGCTGCTTGGAGTGAAGAAGGAGAAGGTCGCCCAAGCGCTGCGCGACCTGAGCAAGCTCGGCTGGATCGAGATCACGGCTACGGAAACGGGACCGCGGCGGCGCATCATCAGCCGCACCGTCGCCGTCAAGACGTCGCGGCAGGAGCTCTCGTGAATCACGCGTTTTTGCACGAGCGTTGAATGGCGAAAACGCGAGATTTCGTGAGCTTTCCTGTTTGTGTACAGAGCCTCTCTTTTTTTGCAAGCGCTTACTGCAGCTCCCCTCGTGTTTTTTCAGACCGGCAAGGACCCAACGGCAAATTTGCTTTCCACCCCGATTTTTGCGATTGAATCGTCCCTATCCTTTCCTATTCAAGGCTATCGGGTCCTATCGCATTTGAATCTATTCGATTTTCATATATAATGTAATCATGCGCATGAGGAATTCCATGAGGAATTTCCACACTCCACTTGAGAAGGAAAAAGTGAATGTAGACAAAAATTTTGTCCCGCGTTCGTGTCTGAATTCGAAATGAGGTTGATTTATCATGACTCAGACTTCCACGTTGACCAGCATGAGTCAGGGCTCCGTCGCCCGTTTGCTCTTCCGGTTTTCTGCGCCTGCCACGCTTGGCCTTGTGGCCAACGCCTTTTACAACATCGTCGACCGTCTCTTCATCGGCCGTTTCACCGGCGCCGACGGTCTTGGCGCCGTCGGACTGACGTTTCCGCTGACGGTTTTCGTGATCGCCGTCGGCTCGCTCGTCGGCGTCGGCGCCGCATCGCAGATGTCGCGCCTGCTCGGCGAGGGACGGCGTCGGGATGCCGAAACGGTCCTCGGTAACGCCGCGGCGGTCATGACGCTGTTCGCCGCGCTTTTCACGGCCGCGGGGCTGTTCTGCCTCGACGGGCTGGTGAAAGCGTTCGGCGCCTCGCCCCATCTGGCGCCGCAGACTCGCATTTACACGGAAATTTTGTTCTGGGGAATGCCCTTCAACCTGTTGGGATTCTCGCTGAACTATCTGATCCGCGCCGAGGGGCACCCCCGTTACGCCATGTGGACGCTGTGCGTCGGCGCGGGCATGAACGTGTTCCTGGACTGGCTCTTCATTGCGCGCATGCGCATGGGCATCGCCGGGGCGGCGCTGGGGACGTCGCTGGCCCAGATCGCCTCGTTCGTCTGGGTGGCGCTGTTTTATCTCAAGGGCGCGGGATCGCTGCGGATCAGCGCCGCGTCGCTGAAACCCAATGGGGACATCGTCAGGGAGATGCTCCTTGTGGGCGCCTCTCCCTTTTTAATGGAGCTCTTTTACACGGTCAGCATGATGCTCTTCAACAACGTTGTCAACGATCTCGGCGGCGATCTGGCCATTTCGGCCGTGGGCATCTTCTTTTGCTTGGACAACCTGATCTATCTGCCCGTGTTCGGCGTCGGCGAAGGGCTTCAGCCCATTGTCGGCTACAACTACGGCGCCCAGCGGTCGGACCGCGTCAAACGCACGATTTTATGCGCGCTTGCCGTCAGCTCCGTCTATTTCGCGATTTCGTTCATCGGCGCCGAGTCTCTTACGCGCGCCATGGTCACGCTCTTCGCGGCCGACGACGAGGCCTTGATCCGCCTCACGGTGCGGGCCATGCGCATCGGCTATCTTGGCATGCCTTTTGCGGCGGCAGGCATCGTCGCCTCGAACGCGTTTCTCGCCGTGGGACGTTCGGGCGTGAGTCTGTTCCTCAACTTCTGCCGCCAGGGGTTCCTTTTCCTGCCGGCGCTGTTGGTTCTGCCGCAGCTGATGGGCCTTGACGGCGCGTGGAGCTGTTTCATCGTCGTCGATGTCGGAGGCGGGCTGATCGGCGCCATTCTGCTGTGGTATTTCTGGGAGAGCTTCAACGGCGGCGATCGCGACCTTCTCGGCACTCAGCTCGAAATCGCGTTCAATAAGTAGCGCGGAGGGGGCCTGCGGCTCTCGCATGTAGAAAACGCAGTTCATACAAACAAAGGGCGTGACGTTCGTTCGAGCGTCACGCCTTTTTTCGTCGGGAGTGCCTGCGCGGACCGCGAATCGTTTCTGCCGATTCCCGCGCCCTGATCCCGCTTTTCAATGATGCCTTTTTATTGGAAATCAGTACGATATTCTGCGCAGGAAACGCTGCAACGGCATCGGGACGACGCGCGCATACAAAAAAGCCGCCTCCCTCAACGGGAAACGGCTTTTCTTTGGGACGGAGCAAAAGAACTATTCGGTCTCGGGCTCGATCGCCTTCCAGACGATCGCGGCGACGACCGCGCCGGCCAGAGGCGCGGCGATGAAGACCCAGAGGTCTGCCATGGCGGCTCCCTTGGCGAAGAAGGCGGGGCCGAAGCTGCGGGCGGGATTGACGCTGGTGCCCGTGAAGTGGATGCCGAAAATGTGGATCAGAATCAGCGTCAGGCCGATGGCGAGGCCGGCGAACTTGTTGTGGCCAGACTTGGAGGTGACGCCGAGAATCGTCAGCACGAACGTGGCGGTGAGCACGCCCTCGACGGCGAAGCTCTTCACCACGTCGCCGCCATACAGCGCGTTGGCGCCGAAGCCGCTGTCCCAGCCGCAGAGGTAGCCGAGCAGAGCCGCACCGGCCGTGGCGCCGGCGAACTGGGCGATCACGTAGCCGATAAAGTCGCCGAAGCTCATGCCGCCGGTCAGCAGCACGCCCAGCGAGACGGCGGGATTGACGTGGCAGCCGGAAACGTTGCCGATGGAATAGGCCATGGCGACGATCGCCAGGCCGAACGCCAGCGCCGTGCCCAGATAGGCGGCGTTGACCTGCGCGCCGTTGCAGCCCAGCACGACGGCCGTGCCGCAGCCGAAGAGCACGAGCACAAAGGTGCCGACAAATTCAGCGAGATACTTCTTCATTCTTTTTGACTTCCTTTCAACATAGAAGAAATTTACAGCGCCCGTATTATATCCGAGTTTTTCGGTCTCGGCAAATCCGCATAAGTTTTTCTATTTATGTAATCGGGAAACGCGGAGGGTTTTTCAAAGCGCCGTCCGGCGCCGGACGGGCTTGTCCAAAACGTCTCCGCCGAGCTTGGCCGCGGCGGCCGTCAGGCAGGCGAAAAGCCGTTCGCGGTCGTGGGGCAGCCGTCCGCGCCTCGCGGGCAGCGCGGTTGGATCTCCGCAAGGTCTTTGCGCGCCTGCGCCGGAGCGCGCCGTGAAACGGCGTGCGGAATGTTCCACGTGGAACATTGACGACGGGCATATACCGCGCGCTCTTCTTCGCATCGGAAAGGAACCGGAGTTACTTGACGTTCTTCTTCCAGTCGTCGAGGTCCCATTTGTCGCGCAGAGCCTGGAACTCGCCGCTCTGCTTCATCTCTTCCAGCGCCTTGTCCACGGCAGCCAGCAGTTCCGGATCGTCCTTGGCGGCGCCGAAGGCCGAGCCTTTCGATTCCGTGGCCACGTTGGTCACGGCACAGACGGCGATCTTGCCGGCGAAATCTTTGGCCTGACAGTACTTGTAGCCCACGGGGCCGTCCAGCAGCGCGGCGTCGGCGCGGCCGAAAAGCACCTCGCGCAGACAGTCGTCGCTTTTCTGGTAGTTCTTGACGACGGCGTTCGGGATCGTGTGCGCGTAAGCGTCCTGGATCGTGCCCAGCTGCGTGGCGATGGTCATGCCGGCAAAGTCCGCCGCCGCGGCCTTTTCGTGCCCGGGCAGGACGAAAAACGCCGAGTCGGAATGATTGGTCACGCCGGTGAAGGCGATCTTCTTCCGGCGCGCGGGCGTGGCCGACATACAGGCGGCGATCAGGTCGATCTTGTGCGTCATCACCGCGGGCAGCAGGCCGTCGAAAGCCATGTCCACCCATTCGATCTTCTTGCCCAGCTTTGTGCCGATGCTTTCGATCAGGTCGATGTCGTAGCCCTGCGGCGAACCGTCGGGCGCGCGGAACTCGAACGGCGGAAACGTGCTCTCCGTGCCCACCGTCAGCGTTTCCTTCGTCATCGCGCCGGGCGTCGCCCAGGCCGCCGCGGCAAAAAACAAAGAAGCCGCCAGTCCGATCGCGCCGATGTGCCGTTTTTTCATGATAAACCCCTCCTGAATAAACTTATTTGTTGTTAAATGAGATGACAATAAACTTATGTTCGATGCCGTGAATGATACTTCGGTTCATTATATTTGTCAAGAATGCAATTAAATGAATAACAGTTTCGTTTCTTGCTCCATTTTTGTCCTGAAACTGCTAAAATAAAGACGCACGCAATTTCGATTCCCGAAGGAGGAATGCCGAATGACACTTTCCGAGCTTTATGTGGGCTGCCGCACGTACCGCCGCTTCGAACAGCGGCCGCTGCCGGACGGGCTGCTTCGCGCCATGCTGGAAAACGCCCGCATCGCCAGCACGGGGGCCAACGCCCAAACGCTGCGCTTCGTCGCGGTGCAGAGCGCCGCGCTGGTGGCCAAAATGCAGCCGCTCGTCAAATGGGCGGCCTATCTGCCCAAAGAGATCGGTACGCCGGCCGAGGGCGAACAGCCCGTGGCTTTTGTCGTCATCGTCAAAAAGGCTGGTTCGGGCGCGTTCGCCGGCGTGGATGTGGGCATCGCCGCCAACACGATCGCCACGACGGCGTGGGAGGCGGGCGTCGGCAGCTGTCTGATGGGCTCCATTAACCGCGCCGAAATCGCCGCGCTGCTCGGCGTGCCCGCGGAGGATACCGTATTTCTCGTCGTCGCGCTGGGCTATCCGGCGCACAAAAGCACGCTTGTTCCCGTCGGCGCCGATGGCAGCGTCAAATACTTCGTGGACGAAAAACGCGACTACTTCGTGCCCAAACGCGCCTTTGACGACGTAGCGAAAATCGTTTAAGGCTATTTCTTGATAGAAAGCACTGATATAGTTTGCGGGGCGCTGCGGGGGAGTTCAGTCGCTTAGGACTACCTCGACCGCAGCGCCCTTGCGTTCGTCTCTTTAATTAAGAAATAGTATAAGGCCGGCGTGCCTGTTTTCGGTTGGCGGCGCCGGAAATGTCTCCCGAAGAACGCGAAAGAGCCTTGTAAAGCCCGGAGCACGGCTTTACAAGGCTCTTTTTGCGCGCTTTCCGTCGGGGGCGCTTATCGCACCGGAATGACCCGGTTCACGGCAAGGCGGCTCATCTCGCGTCCCTGCGCGTCGAGTTCGACGTAATGGAGCGCGTCGTACTTGAAGCCCCACTCGTCGGCATAGTAGCCGTCGGCGTGGCGGACGAGCAGGCGGTCCTCCTCGCCGACGAACGTGCAGATGTTTCCGCCTCGGTCGCTCATCACGGAGACGATGGGGCGGGACAAACGGTTGAACTGGTCGAGCGTGAAGGACACGCCGTGTTCGGACATGATCACGATCATGAAAATCGCTCCTTTCGGCCGGCGGGGTTCGTCAGGGAGCTTTCGCGCCGCCCCGTGCGGTTTCGACGGTATCGGCGCAGTCTTCCAGGATTTGGCGGTCGGCGGCGGAGGGGCGCCCTTCGGCGACGCGGCGGAGGAATTCCGAGGCCAGATCGTGCGGCAGGGACCAGAGGTCTTCCGGCGTTTTCAGGCGCATCCCTTCTCGCTCGTTCCACAGCACGGTGACGTGCGAACCGTCGGAAAAAGTTTTGCAGAAAGCCATCTCGTTGCTCACGGGACATCGCTCCTTTAGAATACTGATTTTCGATGAGAAAGCATCATTGAAAATGTCGCCCTGGCGCGGCCGAAAAGCATGCGGCACGCGATTTCATGCGGTTTTCGGCGCGCCTTCGGCGCTCTAAAGGGCGAAGAACCTGCGCTTTTTTGACGAAAACAAGTCCGAGATAACGGGCCATGGCGGCGGGGTGATCGCAGGGAGACGGTTTCCGCGCCGGCGGACGGGAGCCTTTTGCCTGCGCAAAGAAAGTTATTTTTTCATTCTCATTATAGGGATGCCGTCTTATAATTGTCAATCATTTTACGGTGAAACGGGGGGTTTTTATGAACGAGAAGGCGGTCATCTGCCGCGCTTTGCGAGCGGCTTTCCCTTTTACGATCCCGATTTTTGCGGGGTTCTGGTTCCTCGGCCTGACCTACGGCGTTTACATGAACGTGTCGGGGTTCAGCTTCTGGTATCCGCTGCTGATGGCGATGACGATCTTCGGCGGCTCGCTGGAATTCGTCGCCGTTTCCATGCTAACGGCACCTTTCGCGCCGTTGCAGGCGCTGGCGATGGCGCTGATCATCCAGGCGCGGCATCTTTTCTACGGTCTGGCCATGCTGGAGAAGTTCAAAGGCCTGGGCTGGAAGAAGCCGCTGCTGATCTTTCTCATGTGCGACGAGTCCTTCTCCATCAACTGCGCCGCTGCGGTTCCGGCGGGCGTCGATCGCGGCTGGTTCATGCTCTTTGTATCGCTGCTGAATTACGCCTACTGGGTGAGCGGCTCGGCGCTCGGCGGCGCGCTCGGCTCGTTGGTACGCTTCAACAGCGAAGGGCTGGAATTCGTGATGACGGCCATGTTCGTCGTCATCTTCGTAGAGCAATGGCTCAAGGAAAAAAGCCACCTGACGGCGCTGATCGGCTTGGGCGCGTCGATTGTGTGCCTGTTCTGCTGCGGCCCGGATTCCTTTATGATTCCATCGATGCTCGTCATTTTTGCCCTGCTGGCGCTCTGGCGTCGTCCCATCGTCCGCCGAGGAGGCTATGAAGAATGACTCTGTCGCAGCAAATCATCACCGTCGCTATGTGCGCTCTCGGCACGATGATTACGCGTTTTCTGCCGTTCGTGATCTTCTCTGCGTCGCGTCCAACGCCGCCGTTTGTGCGTTATCTGGGCAAGGCTCTACCCGGCGCCGTGTTCGGTCTGCTCGTTGTCTACTGCCTGAAGAACGTCAGTCTGCTCGGCGGCACTCACGGCCTGCCGGAGCTGATCTCGATCGCCGTCACCGTGCGGCTGCACTTGTGGAAGCGGCAGATGCTCCTCTCCATCGCCGCCGGCACGATCTGCTACATGCTGCTCGTGCAGCTGGCGTTCTAGCGGGGCGAAAACGGGGCTGGGAGCGGAATTTTTTACTGCCGTTGCCGATCTGCAGCGGCACATTCCTGAAATATATCCTGTTTTATGCTAAAATGTTCTGGTAAAATCTCTGCACGGCGGAGCGCGGTTTTCCGAAGAAAGCCGCGTCGAATTTTTTTCGCGAACAGCGCGAAGCGATCAGGGGGAAGACATCATGGGCGGCTTTTTTGCGGCGGCGCTGAGGGAAGACTGCGTTTTCGATCTGTTTTTCGGCACGGACTACCATTCCCATCTGGGAACGCGGCGCGCCGGTCTGGCGGTTTACGGCAAAAAGGGGTTCGACCGCGCCATCCACAACATCGAAAACTCCCCCTTCCGCACCAAGTTCGAGAAAGAGGCCAACGCCATGCAGGGCACCATGGGCATCGGCTGCATCTCCGACTACGATCCTCAGCCGCTGGTGGTGCGTTCGCATCACGGCACCTACGCGATCACGACCGTCGGCAGGGTCAACAACAAAGACCATCTGCTCGACATGATCATGAAGAACACCGGCATTCATTTCTTCGAAATGACCTCCGGCGACATCAACTCCACCGAGCTCGTCGCCGCCCTCATCAACCAGAAGGACAGCCTCGTCGAGGGCATCCGCTCCGCGCAGGAGATGATCGACGGCTCCATGACGCTGCTCGTGCTGACCGCCGACGGCGTTTACTGCGCCCGCGACCGCTTCGGCCGCACGCCGCTGACCATCGGCCTGAAGGACGAGGGTTTCTGCGCCTCCTTCGAGCCCTTCGCTTATCTCAACCTCGGCTATCGCGACTACAAGGAGCTCGGCCCCGGCGAGATCGACCTGATGACTCCCGAAGGCGTGACCACCCTCGTGCCGCCGGGAGAAAAAATGCGCATCTGCACCTTCCTGTGGGTCTACTACGGTTATCCGTCCTCGCACTACGAGGGCGTCTCCGTCGAGCGGATGCGCTACAACTGCGGCCGCATGCTGGCCCGGCGCGACGGCATGAGCCGCGAGCGGATCGACACGGTGGCCGGCGTGCCCGACTCCGGCATCGCTCACGCCATCGGCTACGCCAACGAATCCGGCGTGCCCTTCTCGCGCCCGCTGATCAAGTACACGCCGACCTGGCCGCGCAGCTTCATGCCCACCGTTCAGTCCAAGCGCGACATGATCGCCAAGATGAAGCTGATCCCCGTTCATGAACTGATCGAAAAGCAGCGCATGCTCCTCATCGACGACTCCATCGTGCGCGGCACGCAGCTGCGCAAGACCACCGAGTTCCTGTTCCGCACCGGCGCGCGCGAAGTCCACGCCCGCCCCGCCTGCCCGCCGATCATGTTCGGCTGCAAGT
The DNA here is from genome assembly GCF_003612005.1 of Pyramidobacter sp. CG50-2. Classification (NCBI taxonomy): domain Bacteria; kingdom Thermotogati; phylum Synergistota; class Synergistia; order Synergistales; family Dethiosulfovibrionaceae; genus Pyramidobacter; species Pyramidobacter sp. CG50-2. The sequence goes on along the minus strand of NZ_RAWT01000030.1, from coordinate 5,863 downwards.
ACATCAACTTCTCGCGCTCCAATTCCGACATGGAGCTGATCGCCCGCCGCATCGTCAGCAAACTCGAAGGGCACGAACCCGAGCGCGCCGTCCTCGAAGAGTACTGCGATCCCGAGTCGGAGCGCTACGCCGCCATGCTGGAAGGCATCCGCCGCCAGATGGGATTTTCCTCGCTCAAGTTCAACCGCCTCGACGACATGCTCGCCGCCGTCGGCGTCGAAGCCTGCAAACTCTGCACGTACTGCTGGAACGGAAGAGAATGAAAGACAAAACGGAGCCGGCCCGCTTTCCATTGAGGGAAAGCGGGCCGGCTCCGTTTTGCCATACCGAATGGACGCGGATAGCGGAAACATGGCGTCCGTTTGCGGACATGTCCGTTCGGGAAAAAAGACGCGCTTGCAGAAAGATCGTCCCATCGTGCCGGCGTCGGAAGGAAAGCGAACATTTTCTTGATTGTCAAGAGATCGTCTCGTTTTTTCGCGCTCGACTTATTGTACAGGATACTGTACAATATTTTGTACGGAAACCAGTGTGCAAATAAATATGAAAGGGGCGTTTGACATGCTAGCCGCAAATTATTCGACCATGCGGACAAAATTCAAAGAATACTGCGACGCCGCGGTCAACAACGACGAAGTCGTCGTGATTACCCGCAAAAACGAAGAAAACGTCGTACTGCTGAGCCTCGACAGCTATAACCGTCTCATGAAGAGCCTCCGCAACGCCGAATACGTCGCCAAGCTCGACCGCGCGTTCAAACAGCTGGAAGCCGGCGGCGGCCAGGAACATGAACTCACCGAAACGGAATAGCCGGCATGAATAAGCGCTGGTCGGACATAGCATGGGACGAATATCTTGAATGGCAATCCGTAGACAAGAAAGCCGTCAAGAAAATCAACGCGCTGATCAAGGACATCGAACGGAACGGAGTATCCAAGGGCATCGGCAAGCCTGAACTGCTGCGCTACATCAACGGCTGGAGCCGCGAGATCGACAAAAAGAACCGCCTCGTGTACCGAATCGACGAACACGAATTTTTGTTTATCGCCTCGTGCAAGGGGCATTACGAAGAGTAATACTAATTCTTGATAGTAAAGTATTAACATAGTTTTCTGGGCGCTGCGGGGGAGTTCAGCCGCTCAGGACTCCCTCGACCGCTGCCTCGGCGACATGCTCGCCGCCGTCGGCGTCGAAGCCTGCAAGCTCTGCACGTACTGCTGGAACGGCAGGGAATGAACGCGCGCCCACGCGGCGAAATTCTTTCGCGAAAAAGAGCCTGTCTCCCGACTCGTGCCAAACGAGACGGGAGCAGGCTCTTATCGACAGAGGCGCCGTGCGATCGAGAAACGGCATTACGAACCGCTCTCGACGCTGATGGCGACCTTTTCTTTTTCTTCCGCGCGGCGGCGCTGCCATAAACCGTCCGCCACGGGCGCCCAGAGGCGGGCGTATTCGTCGCACTTGGCGCACAGGTGTTCCGCCGATTCGGGCGACTGCAGATCCGTGGAGCGCGCTCCCGTCGCCGAGACCATGGCGCGGAGTTTCTGCGGATTTTCCAGCATCGGACAGGGCAGCAGCATGTTCTCGTTGAACGGCTGTCTTTTGTGGTAGGCCATCAGCAGCGGCGACTGCAGCGCTTCCAGCAGCGTCTTCTCGCGGATGTTGGAGTCGGAATAATGAACGAACACGCACGGGTCGATGTCGCCGTTGGCGTTGATGTGCAGGTAGCGGCGTCCGCCGGCGATGCAGCCGCCCACGTACTCGGCGTCGTTCTGGAAGTCGATCGAGAACAGCGGCTTGGTGCGGCGGTAGCGGCGGATGCGCTCGTAGATCCCCCGGCGCTGCTCGGCCGTCGGCAGCAGCTCCGGCACGGCGTCGTTGCCGACCGGCATGTAATGGAAATACCAGACGAAGAAGGCGCCCATGGCGATCAGGCTGTCGTAAAACGCTTCCGAGGTGACCGATTCGTAGTTGGCGCGCGTGTAACAGGTGGAGATCCCGTAGAACAGCTTCTTGCGGCGCAGAAGATCGACCGCCCGCATCGCCTTTTGGTAGACGCCACGGCCGCGCCGGCCGTCGGTCGCTTCTTCGCCGCCTTCCAGCGAGATGGCGGGGACGAAATTCTTCACGCGCCGCATCTCGTCGGCGAAAGCCTCGTCGATCAGCGTGGCGTTGGTGAAGCAGAGGAACACGCAGTCCGGGTGCCGTTCGCAGAGGCGGACGAGGTCGTCCCTGCGCACCAGCGGTTCGCCGCCCGTGTAGATATACATGTAAACGCCCAGTTCCTTGCCCTGCCGGATGACGCTATCGATCTCGTCGAGGCTCAAGTTCAGGCTGTTGCCGTATTCCGCCGCCCAACAGCCCGTGCAGTGAAGGTTGCAGGCCGACGTCGGATCCATCAGGATCGCCCAGGGAATATTGCAGCCGTACTTTCGGCGGCATCGTTCCTGAACAGGCCATCCGCTCAGGTTGGCGTTGACGAAGAAATTCACCGCCAGCGTCTTCAGAACGTCGGCATCCACGTCCGTCAGGAGCCGGCGGACGAGCGGATAATAAGGATCCCGCGGATTGGCGATCGCCTCTCTGACCGCCTGACGCTGCGGCGCGAACTCGCCGCGGTCGAACCGGTCGGCCCAGTCGATCAGCTTTCTGAGATTTTTCTCGGGCTCCCTGAACACGTACTTGAGAGCCTGTTCGATGCCCAACTTCTTGATCGTCGTCGAAAAATCCATCAAAAACGCCCCTTTCGTTCCTTTTCGAAATGCCGTGAATCTTGCGGGAATGCCGCTGTCCCCTCGGCCGGGAACGGGCGCGGCGCCTTCCGGAAAAGAGAAAAGCACCCGTTCCCGCGAAGCGTGACGAACTTCGCCGGTGCGGATGCTCCCGATCATGCAGACAAAACCGTTTTCTTGAAGAGGCCTCGACCGGCGCCCTCGAACGAGCCCCTCGGGCCGACGCTTTGATTGTGCCCGAACGGGAGCGTTTGAGCGTTCCCAAACACGCGGAGTCATTTTCTATAAAATAATTATATCATAAGTGAGTATATTCGTGGCCGGGAAACGGCGAGCCGAATAATAAAAGTATAAAATCGCAGCGAAGGTATCGCATGACGGCAGCTGAACGCTCTAGACTCTGCATTTATTGCTGGAATGGAAGAGAATGAAAAACACGACGGCGGCAGCCCCTTTCCCCGCGATGGGAAGGGGGCTGCCGCCATTTTGCTGTACCGACTGGGCGCGGACAAGGGAAACACGCCGGCCGTTTTGCAGGCATGTCCGTTCGGAAAAAACAAAAAGACATGCTTGCATAATGATCGTTTCATCGTGCCGATGGCGGAAAAGCCCGCCCTGAAATAAGAGCTGTACAGTACGAAACGGACTTTGCGCGCGGTTTTGAGCGATAGGTAAGGGAAGATGTAATGAAAACAATTAGATATCTTTACGGGGGGGTATGATAAGCTAACATTAATTGTCCAATTACAATTCGAATACATTGGTTGAATTGATCCATTCCATCGCAGTGTGGATGAAATCTTTTATTTATCCCTGCGACGACAGGAACTTCAGGTATTCGAGGCGCGGCGTCGGAAGGAAAACAGATATTCCCGTTTTCCCCCGTCGGGGGAGCCTCTTGGGAGCGGCGTTCTTGATTCGTAAATATTCGAAAGGGGAATATCACATGGAAGAGCAAAGAAGGTTCTATTGGAAACGCGGCGCATCGGTTGCCGGCACGTCGCTGCTGGCGGCTGCGTGTCTGGGGCTGACGACGTTCCCGGGTACGGCCCTCGCTGCCCTGCAGAGCTGGGACGCTCAGATCGGCGGGGTCACGGTGAAGACTGTCGATGAAACCGACAACGTCCTGAACTTCAAGGCGGGCGAGATATCCAACATCGTTTTGACGAACAAGGGGGGCGCCATCGATATCGCCACCAGCCGTAACGTGCAGTTCAACAGAGTCGGCATCGGCACGGGAACAGTCCTCGAAAACGGCGGGGCGATCATCGGCAACGTCAGCATCAATAACCCCGAAGTCAGCTTGGGCACCGTGAACGGCCTGATCAACATCACACTCGACCCCGGCTGGGGCGAGGGCAACAGGCGCTTCCAGGCCGCCACCGAGGGACAGCTCAGAGAGATAGCCAACGCTGACATGTACTTCCACGTCAACCCCGGCGCGGGAGTCGCTCCCGTCGGCACCAACAAAGGCCCCATGACGGCCACGGCGGGCGCCGGAGGCGCCAACTCGCTGGCAGCCGGTATCAACGCCAAGACGGGCAAGGATGCTGAAAAATCCGTGGCGATCGGCTATGGTTCCTATGCGAAGGAAACCGGCGCCGTTTCGATCGGCAGCGGCGCGGGCGGCGAATATGGAGCCGGTATTTCCATCGGCGACGGCAGCGTTTCCCAGCGTTCCACCTCGCTTGCCATCGGAACCGGCGCGAAAACGGGGCACGGCAACGGGCCTACCGCCGGTGGCGGCGACATCGCCGTCGGCGATCAGTCTTTTGTTGAAAATTACGTCAACCAGAGCGGCGGCATCGCGATCGGGCAGAAGAGCCACGTCGAAAATATGTACGGTTCGCGGGAAAGCCTCTTTGCCTTCGGACAGACCGACTACAGCGGCGGAACGCCGGCCGATCCGTCGAAAGTCGCCACGGGCATCGCGATAGGCCAGAACTCCTACGCCCGCACCGGCAGCCTGATGGTCGGTACCCACAATTATCGGGGGCTGCTGGGAGACGTGACAGTCGACAGCGCAGATACCAAAACCTTTAATCTGGACATCAACTCGACTACCCTCGGCACGAACAGCTATAACGAGGGAGCTTTCTCCACCGTGACTGGCGCGTATTCGATCGCGTCCGGAAGCTACAGCACGGGCAGGGCGAAGAATTTCGGCGCCAACATCTACGGCGCTTTGAACAGCATTGAATCGGAGACGGCTGCCAGTCCTCTTTCCGGCGTCGCCAACAGCGTCGTCGGCACGGCGAACCGGACGTTCAACTCCAACGGCTCGCTGATTTTCGGCGCCGGCAACGAGATCAAAAACTCCGTCGCGGTTATCACAGGTATGCCGGCCAGCGGCGGAGATTCCGCCAAGGCGCTGGCCGACAGCCTGCGCGCTGCGGTAAAATCTTCGGAAGGCGGCGGCGCGGTCCTTGCCGTCGGAGGCGGCAATACGGCGGATTACGCGCAGGCCTCCCAGCTGATGGGCGTGAACAACACGCTGACCGGCACGAGCAACGCTATCAGCAGGTACAACCTGCTCGACGGCTACAAGAACACCGGCGAAAACGTCAGCCACATTACCGTGATCGGTTCGGGGAACACCGTCAAAAACGGCGAGTTCAACATCGTGCTGGGCGACAGACGCCGCATGTACGGCAAGAGCCACAACGTCGTCATCGGCTCCGCGGACGGCGCGACGGAGACGACCGCGTCGGACGCCGTCATCATTGGGTATAACGCCAACGCTTCCGTCGACGGCGGCGTGGCCCTCGGCAGCGGCTCAGTGGCCTCTGTCGACAAAGGCGTCGTCGGCTACGATCCCACCCCTGGGGCGGACCACGCCAACGATACGACCGGCGTCTGGAAATCCACCGCCGCGGCCGTTTCCGTCGGCGCGGTGACGATCACGGGAGGAACGCCGGTCACCCGCCAGATCACCGGCGTCGCCGCCGGCGTCAACGACACCGACGCCGTCAACGTCGCCCAGCTCAAAGCCCTGCTCGGCGCCGGCGGCGGCTCCTGGAATCTCGATACCAAGCCCGGCACGCAGCCGGCAGTCGCCGTCAATCCCAACGACACAGTGACGTTCACCAGCGGCGACAACATCACCATCACCCGCGACGACAAAAACGTCA